>JBPOFV010000089.1:0-7449 GCA_051252335.1 Marinicella sp.
CCATTGATCGCATAGATCTTTCAACTTACCTCATTTACCCTCTTATATTCATTTACATTGTTACAATAGAAAGAATAACAACAACTGTGACTTAGTCACTGATACCAATAATGAGGAGACAATGATGAAAAAACACACTCACATCCTGCTGATTTTGCTTGCATTCAGCTCAGTAGCAACCAGTCAAAATTCGGATGAAAACTTAACCCAAAAAAGTGTAAACAAAGCACAAGAAGTGATCAATTTAGTCGTAGAAGCATATGGCGGTGCTGAACGGCTTAACCAATTGAACACCGTATCTATTGATTTTGATACGACCAATTTTGCAGTAAACCAAAGCCGTAATCCAGGTCCACCTTGGGACGAGAATAAAGTCAAAGGGACTACCATGCTTGATTTTGAGAACCAACAATTTGTGACTCAGTTTAAAAGCATGTCTGATCATCAAGATTTTCATGGTGGGACTGTCATAAATGGTGAAGACAGCCACCAAATTAATTACCGAGCTCAAACCAACACTCCCATAGCCGAACCAAATTTCATGAATACTGCAGGCCCATTTATTCGCGTTACGCCACCTTTACTGGTTAAGCAGTTGATGCAACGTTCTCAAACAGCACATTACTTGGGACAGGCTGATGTTGATGGTAACCCTCATGATGTCATTTCATTTGTGATGGAAGTTGGCCCAGCAATCAGTCTCTATTTTGATCAAAAAACACACATGCTAAATAGAAGTGAACGCGTTTTAGGTGCTTTTGGTTTAGTTGCTTATCGTTTTCATGAGCACCAAAAAGTAGATGGAATTCCATTCAATCAACGCTTTGAATTATTCGTCAATGAGCAAAACAATATGCTCAGAAAAAATAAAAAGACTGAAATCAACCAATCTATTGCAGCGCACACTAAATTAGATGACGGCTTAACTGCCACAGCTGCCATTCAACCTGATCCCGTGGCCCGTCAAAAAATCACAGAGGGTGTTTACTTAATTGGTGGCAATGGTACCTATGCCATGTTTATAGAAATGAATGATCACGTAATTGCCGTTGGTGGCACAGCTGGTATTCCAGAACGCATAGCATTGCTGAAAGAAGTGGTACCAAATAAACCCGTTAAATACGGTGTTCTGACACACCATCACAATGACCACATTCTAGGTGCACAAGCTTATGCAGATGAAGGCGCTATTGTGATTGCAGCTGCTGCTCATGAAAAAGTGATCAGTGATGCCACTGAAAATAAAAGCTTAAAGATTGAGACAGTCAATAAGACTCGAAATTTCATCAGTGGTGAACGTGAAGTACAGTTGATTGACATTGGCCCAACTGAACACACAGCCCATTTGCTTATTGCTTACTTACCAAAGGAAGGCATCATGTTCGAAGCCGACCATTTTAACATCCGAACTGCAGGCAATGTGCCACCAGCCAGTCCAGCAGCACGTTCATTTGCAGCTGCACTTAAGAGCAATGACATCAAAGTTAAGTCCATCCTATCAGCTCACAGTCCCATGGTTGCAAGTATGGATGATTTAAAAGAAGCAATTAAAAAAGCAGACCAAATCGCTAAAAAATAATAGCTGATGCACCTAAATTGGCCGTGCACTCAACATGAGTCACGGCCAAAATATAACCAATCTGATTATTGATTTAGATTTTTACTTATAACTAATTCACCTATCAACTTACCCATATCACTGCCGACTTCAGTTGAATACCTATAGTGAACACCGTCGTAAATACGTGCTTCAGATACTTCTTGGATAAATGCATCAATCGTATTCCAACTGCGTTTGGCACCCTGTGCAGTCACACTGTGAGTTGATAATACCGGCAAGGGACCGTTTCCAACTTCCGCCTTGATAATGGCACCAACAGTTGCTGCAACTACACAATGAGCGCAAGGATATTCAGGATGCATGGGGGTTGGTATAAAAGGCGCCCATTCAGAATCAAGCACAGTGGCATCGTTGGCATCAAGATCCGCGTTGCGTATGGCAGTGATAGGTCGCCAAAATCCATAATGGTATTTGGCATCAAACACAGCAATGATCGCATCATCAGTTGCTTGTGTAATTAGGGCAAATAAGCGCGCATTTTGGGTCACTGAGCGCCCTTTTTGAGTCGCCACTGAATGCACAACACCATGGTAAATTGGAGGTAGTGTTGCTTCCCAAAATTTAGCTATTTTAGTTTGTTCAGCAGTCCTCACTTGACTGTCAATGGCGCCAATTGTTTTTACTTCATTAAAGTCCTTGACCCATTGTTCACTGTTTAAGTCAGTTGGCGGCCCTGGCCTGAATTGAGCAGCGCTGCTTAAATACCACGGTTGGCGTTTTGGCCAATGAGGTACCGCAGGGATGACGGTAGGAACATAAGCTCCTGCTGTTGTATGAGGTCGGTAATTATCAGGCCAGGTAACTTTGTCATTCTTACGCGATAGTAAGACATTATGTGCAGCTTGTTGACCAATTTCAATTCCAGCAATTTTGGCATCATCATCTGGAATCAGCGCTAAACTTCTTTTATATGCATTTTCTATTACTGGTTTTTGCTGTGGCAATAAACTCATTAAACTGTAATAGCTGGCAGCCGCTACTGCAGCATTTATGGATTGTTGAGCATTTGATTTAAGCTTAATTCCATTGTTTGGATACTCTTGAGTGATGTTATTTACTGCTTGATAAATAGAAGTATGAACCAATGCCATGACTCGATTGGCAGGTGGTGTGTATAACTTTGATTCAACCACAATATCTCTTGCTGTTACATTCCAATCTGTAATCACATCGGCACCAGCCATTCCTGAACACAACAACATGGCTTGAATCCAGATAAGTTGATAAAAAGTTCTTGTTGTATTTTTCATAATTTAGTTCTCTTGTTTAAATAATGTCTGCAGTATTTCATGGAGAAAACACATTAGATAGTCTAAATACTGTACCACTTGATAATTAAGGTAGTACAGTTACTGTACTTAATTCAACTCTGTACTCATGATAGACTGACATCATCATTCAATTAATTGAGAAACAAGCCATGACTTCAGAACCAAAATACGGCCAATTTTGTCCATTGGCCATGGCAGCAGAATTTTTATGTACACGTTGGACCATGCTCATTTTAAGAGAATTTATGCTCGGATCTAACTCATTTAACGACATAAGCAAAGGTGTGGCACGAATGTCCAGAACCTTACTGTCATCCAGACTCAAAGAATTAACAGAAAGAGGCATCATTACCAAACAACTTACAGATGACAGCCCGCATGCAAAATACCAACTCACCCAAGCAGGTGAAGCATTAAGGAATGTGGTTTTTACTATGGCTGATTGGAGTCAAGAATGGCTTGAAACTGAGCCGGCTTTAGATAACATTGATGCAGATCACCTCTTGTGGAGTCTGCGCAGAAGTGCACGCCCGCATGCTGACTTACCCAACCCTTTCATCGTTCACATTTTCCTTTCAGAACAGCGCAAAGAACATCAAAATGCTTGGCTGGTCTTTAAACAAGAAGAAGTTGAACTTTGTATCATTGATCATGATTTTGAAGTGGATGTACAAATTGAAGCCACGACTCGAGAACTCACCAAACTCTACATGGGCTGGTCCGATTTTACTGAAGCCATTCAATCAAACAATGTTATATTCCGTGGCCCCAAACAATACACTGACATTGCCCAAAGTTGGCTGGGGAGAAGTCGATTGGCAACTATTGAAAAACAACCCAAAGCGTTTTTAGTTTCATAAGATACAAGCCATTGAACAATATAATTTTTCATATGGAGACCTGTTCTTCAGATATGTATTCCAAGAGAAATTTGCACTTATTTTGTTCAAATTAATATCGTTGAATAACTCAATCAATTTGTTAAATTCACACTTATTTCCCTTCCCTTGAATATTTATACAGCACAAAAAAACATTTTAAATCTGCCGTTAGTCAGAAAAAATCTACCGCACGTCTGAGATTTTAATTGAATGTGAAATTTGTCACATTTTGTCATAATTTTGAATTTAAGATATGGCGACAAATATCATAAAGAAGGAGTATTCATGAAGAATAAATTAAACCTGCTTAAGGTGGTTTTATTACTCAGCTGGGGTGGACTAGCTATAGCTTATTGCCCATCGGATTCAATCTATAAATCTAATTTTGGATCATTATTTCCAGCTGTGCCAGGCTCCCCAGCCGTCAATCAAGAAGACGCAGCCAGGTTCTTATATCAAAGTACATATGGGCCAAAGTTATCGACAATCAGACGTGTTCAAGCCTTGGGGTATGAAAATTGGATTAATGAACAATTAGCCATGCCTGCAACGTTGCAAGAACCCTGTATGCAAGCTGTATTGGCCAACCCCGATTTACCGTTGTATCAAAATTCAAGACAAGAAGTGTGGTTTTTAAATTCTGCCGAAGGCGAAGACCAGTTAAGACAACGTATGGCATTTGCTCTGTCACAACTTTTTGTGGTGTCTGATGCTGCCAGTTTAAACAGTGAAGTCATTGGACTGGCTAAATACTACGATTACTTCGCAGTCAATGGTTTTGGCAATTTCAGAGATATGCTGGAAGATGTCACCCTCAACACCATGATGGGATATTACTTGGGCATGTTCAGAAATGCCAAGGCAGACCCAGTGGCTGGCACCCAACCTGATGAAAATTATGCCCGTGAAGTTCTGCAGTTATTTACCATTGGCTTACATCAACTGAATATGGATGGCACTGAAATTTTAGACATTGATGACAACCCCATCCCTACCTATAACCAAACTGACATTGAGAATTTTGCACGGGTGTTCACAGGTTGGAATTATGCAGGTTGTCCAGCAGAAAACTGGCAGTGGTGTAACCCCACAGAACCTTCTGTCATGCCTTATGAACCGATGGAACCTATTGAGGCTTATCATGACACAGATCCAAAGACTTTATTAAACGGACAAGTGATACCAGGCGGACAAACAGCACAACAAGATTTGGATGATGCATTGGATAACATATTCAATCATCCCAATGTTCCGCCATTCATCAGTAAACAACTGATACAAAGGTTCATCACCAGTAACCCATCACCTGCTTATGTTCAAAGAGTGGCCAATGTATTTGCCAATAATGGCAGTGGCGTCAGGGGTGATCTTGAGGCCGTTCTGCGCGCTATATTGCTTGATGATGAAGCCAGGAATAACAGTATCATATCAGTCAGCACCTATGGTAAGTTGAAAGAGCCATTGATCAGGTACTTAGGGCTTTTGCGGGCCTTTGAAGCCAGAAGTCGCAACGGTAGATACGGCAATTGGAATCCAGAATTCAGTTATCTTCAAAGGGCCTTAGGCTCCCCTTCAGTGTTCAATTTTTATTCGCCTAATTTTCAATTGCCAGGACCAATCAGAGACCAAGGGTTGGTCTCACCTGAGTTTCAAATCACCAGTGAAACAACAGTTGTAACCATAGCCAATGAAATGAACGATGCCACCAATCGTGGGCATCATGAGTATGATCATTGGAATGAAAGTATGCCATTGTTACAACTGCAAAGAGAACTACAAATCTTCAGTAATTCAGCAGCGCTACTTGATCATTTGGACTTGATTATGTTTGCTGGACAAATGTCAGCACATACCCGATCAGTAGCCAACGATTTATTATCAAATCTAGAGGCCGAGAACAACCTAGATCGCTTAACTTCACTGTTGTATGTTCTGGTGTTATCACCAGAATATGTCGTACAACGTTAAATTTGGGCTATCCAAAACAGGAATTAATCATGAACAGAAGAAAATTTTTAAATCGATCTTTATACAGCGCATTGGCAGCCGGTGGATTATGCAGTACATCTGGCATGTTACAAATGGCTCAAGCAGCTGCATTACAAAACAGTTCAATCCGAGGAACAGGCTACAAAGCTTTGGTCTGTGTATTTTTGGATGGTGGGAACGACAGCGCCAATATGGTGGTTCCCATGGGCGCATCTGAGCATGCGGCTTATCAAGCAGTCAGAGGTGATTTGTCATTAGACAGCAACGTATTGTTACCTATTTCCCCTGCCAACAATGGTGGTCGTTCATGGGGTTTGCACCCAAATTTGCCGGGGATTCAGAATTTATTCAACCAAAATCAAGCCGCGTTGGTTTCAAACGTGGGTTCTTTGGCTTACCCCATCAATCAATTTGAATACAATCAAGGATCAGTTCCCATACCTCCCAATTTATTTTCACATTCAGATCAGCAGGTCCAATGGCAAACTTCGATAGCTGACCAACCATCTGTTTCTGGCTGGACAGGACGCATTGCAGACCTGCTGCACAGTTCAACAAACAATGACAATGCCTTATCAATGAATATTTCATTGGCAGGAAATAATCCGTTACAAGTAGGCGAATTGATCAATCAATATCACTTAACCAATGAAGGCAGTGTTAGTTTGAATGATGTGATGTATGGTGATGGCCCTGAGCGCTTGGCAGCCATACAGTCCTTATTTGATCAGCCTCAATCGAATTTATTTCAACAAGGCTATGCGGATATATTCAACCGATCAATCGAGTTGGATCAAGTGATCTCTGCAGCATTAACAAACTCACTGCCGTTAGACACTGAATTCCCGCAACAAGAAGGATGGAATACACTTTCTTCGCAGTTAGAGATGGTGGCACGCATGATTAATATTCAAAGTACCTTGGGTATGAATCGCCAAGTGTTTTACGTTAAATTAGGTGGCTTTGATAATCATGACAACCACTTGAATGATCATGCCATAGGCATGCAAAACATGGATGGGGCCATTACAGCATTTCAAGCAGCGATGGCTGAATTAAACCTAGAAAATGATGTCACCCTGTTTACAGCTTCTGACTTTTCCAGAACGTGGGTCTCAAATGGCCAAGGGTCAGATCATGGTTGGGGTGCCAGCCACTTTGTGATTGGCGGTGCAGTTAATGGTGGCGACTTTTATGGTGACATGCCAGTTATTGAAGTTGGCAGTACCGATGCAATCAGCAGTCATGGGCGGACCATACCCACCATTGCTGTTGATGAATATGCTGCCACCTTATCCCAATGGTTTGGAGTTGCCAGTGGCCAAGTCAGTGATATTTTCCCTAACATAGGGCGCTTCAATACTTCAGACTTGGGTTTTTTGAATATGACATAAAGTTAAACCAATGAACCTGATAAAAATTTCATCGCAGGCCTTGCTCTCCTTAGGTATGCTTTTCAGCTCACTCAACCCCGCTTGGTCAGGGTTGAGTGGCTGTGATGATTTATCGGGCATTCCTGTAACTGTACAGGTTGATTTTGAGAATGAAATCCAACCCATTTTTGATAACAATTGCATACAATGTCATGGTGGAGAAAATCCAATTGCCTTTATGGATCTCGAACTAGGCTACCAACAGTTGGTAAACATCCCCAGTTTCCAGGTTCCAGAATTTGATCGCATTGAAC
>JBPOFV010000090.1:0-7367 GCA_051252335.1 Marinicella sp.
GTCACGACCATTGTATTTATGGCTTTTCTGAAGACACCGTCAGTCGCCGCCAATACAACATCAGATTTAAAGATTTAGTCACGGGTGATATGTTGCCTGATGTGATTGAAAACACCACAGGATCTATGGCTTGGGCTAAAGACAATAAAACAGTTTTTTATACCCGCAAACACCCAACTACATTATTACCCCATCAAGTTTATAGGCATGAATTAGGAACATCTACTGCTGATGATGTGTTGGTGTTTGAAGAAGCAGACAACACATTTTATGTGGCTTGTTACACCTCAAGATCAAATGATTACATCATGATTTATTCAGGAGCAACAACCCTAACAGAAATGTATTACTTAGCAGCCGATGATCCCCAAGGCGTATTCAAAAGTGTCTTGCCCAGATCACCTAAACATGAATATACAGTTGAAGATTTTAACGGTGATTGGATCATAAAAACCAATTGGGATGCGATTAATTCTCGAGTCATGAAAACCCCAATTGGACAGTCATTGAATAAGAGTGAATGGCAAGAAGTGGTACCTCATGCTGATGACACATTGATTTATGACATAGAAACGTTCAAAGATTGGTTGGTCATAGAACAACGCAGTCACGGCATCCGCCATATCAAAGCGATGAATTGGCAAACGGGCCAATCTAAGTTGATTCAATCAGATGAAGCTGTTTATACCATGCGTGTTGATTACAACCCAGAAGCTAAGCAAAACACCTTGCGTTATACTTTTGATTCATTGACTCAGTTAGGCAGTGTGCTGGAGATTGACCTAGATTCAGATGAGAAAAAACTGCTTAAGCAAGACAAAATAAATGGTGAATATAAGTCAGAGTCCTACCAGTCCAAACGATTGGAAATTGCTGCTCATGATGGTGCTTTGGTTCCCGTGTCTTTGGTTTATAAAAAAGGTATGGGTGACTTAAAAACCAGACCATTGTTGGTTTATGCTTACGGTTCATATGGCTACTCGATTGATCCCAGTTTTTCATTCAGCCGGCTGTCTTTGTTAGACCGTGGATTTATCTATGCCATTCCCCATGTTAGGGGGTCTCAGGCCAAAGGGCGACAATGGTATGAAGACGGCAAAATGTTTAAGAAAATGAACACTTTTACCGATTTCATCGATGCCACCCAAGCATTGTTGCAACAAAACATCGGAGATACCAAACGAGTTTATGCTTGGGGCGGCAGTGCGGGTGGTTTATTGATGGGTGCTGTGGCGAATATGGCTGGCATGTTGTATGACGGCATGATCGCAGCTGTGCCTTTTGTTGATGTGGTTACCACCATGTTAGATGAGGATATTCCATTAACCACAGGTGAGTTTGATGAATGGGGTAATCCTAAGAACAAGGAGGCCTATGATTACATGCTTGCTTATTCGCCTTACGATCAAGTCAAAGCCCAAGACTACCCCAATCTTTTAATCACCACTGGCTTACATGATTCTCAAGTTCAGTATTGGGAACCTGCTAAATGGACCGCTAAATTACGCAAACTGAAGACCAATGATAAGCTGGTTCTATTGAGGACCAATATGGATACTGGTCATGGCGGGGCATCGGGGCGTTTTTCTTATTACAAAGAAACTGCACAAGACTACACGTTTTTATTTAAACTGGCGGGTATTCAAGAATAACGAATAGACCAGATCTTACTAACCAAACGTCATTACCCGGCTGCCTTTATGGCCCTAATTTTGGTGACCGGGTAATCCACAGCGAAGCGGGTTCGAGCGAAGTTCGAAAAGAGGACTGTTTATTGACTTGATGTTCCTCAATGAAATTAAGCCGCCAGTCAGTGAAACCCACCAGATCAAAATAAATAACTCTGATCTGATGGGAATATATTTATATTTATCGCGGTCGGGTAGGCGGACTCGAAATCCTGACCAATTCTGTTTGTTCTAAATTCCATGTACCAGGTACCGGATCTGCCCACAGCACAGCACTGCTCCAATTGGCATCATCACCTAAATTCAAGGTCATGGTACCAGAAGGCACTTGCACAGGGTCAGCAGGACCAGAACAAGTGGGGCATAAATTGTCACTGAAAATGGTCACCATATCGAAATTCAATGGTTGGATGCCATCCGCTACATTACTGATCACCCACCGAGGTTCACCATCACCATCATAAATAAATGGAATGGTGATGGATTTTTCTCCAATGGTTGTGACTGCCAAGCCCCAACCAGGTGTGTCAGGACGGCTCCATAACCCTGTGTAGTTTTCGGTTTCAGGTTCGCCACTGAATTGTAACCATTGAATGCTTTCTTCACCCGAGTCTGGGCCAATTTGCCAATTAACAGTGGCTTGTCTTTCGTTATCAAAATCAATCGCCAACCGACCTATATTTTCAAAAGTCACCGTTGTGTCATCAACCTGTGTGGTTTTCAATAAGTCGGTGTCATATGACATACCGTTCAAGAAATCGGCAGAAAAATACCAAATAGGTAAACCTTGTTCATCATAGGTGTACCACAGGACTTGGATGCGATTGCCAAAAATGCCAATGTTAAACCCGCGACCCGTCGTGACTGGGTTATACCAACTGCCCGCATTAGGCCTGATGACTTTATCGGCATCTTCATTAAAACGGTCGTCTAATTGCGGCACCAACACCATTTTATGTGGCTGGTCTAGGCCAAAACCACTGGTTAGTTCACCTAAGAATGCTTGGCTGGTTAAATCAAATTCCAAAATGGCATTTTGATCTGCCACAGCAACCAGTAAGCGCCCGTCATTGGTGATGTCTATACCCGTTGGGTTTGAATAACCCAGTTCAGCGATGTCAGCGAAGATGCCTTCAAAAGTACCTGCATTGCCATCAGTCATGACCAGCTTGTTACGGCTTTGATCGGTGTGAATCAGCATGTCATCATCAGTCACCACAAAGGCATAGGGGTCGACTAACCAGCTCATGTTGGAGTTTCCTATTTGAGTGAGGTTGCTACCATTGATATTCCCTCTATAAACCCTGTTATATTGACCCAAAGTGAACACTTCATCATGATGTTTTTCTATATCAATGATGTTTTCGAATTCTCCATCAGGAATATTTGATGGGAAATACGTATCAAAAAAGAATGAGGGCTCTTGTCGATTTTGAGTTCGATAATTCCTAAGAAAATTGCCTCTTAAAAGGGCAACATACAATGCGTAACCATCATCAGCAATTAAGGCTGTTGGGAACCCAGTATTTAAGCTAGTTCGATTCTCTGAGTATGCTGGGATGCTTAATTCGGAATGACTTTCTCGGTTCATCAGATCCAATTTTCTGACACTGCTTTGGGTGATGTAATACAACAACTGTCTTTCACTGTCGTAAGCAAGGTCTGACTGGAATGTTAATAAACCATCTTCGGGCAAAACTTCGATGCCTTTGGCCAAGCCCGTTTGGGCATCAAACCTTAGTATGCGATTATTACCGACACTGATGACCAACAAATCTTGCTTGTCGGTCGAAATGTCAATTATTCCATCGTTGTCATCATCATTGTCGGCATCATTTCCAACCAAGTCATTGTCATGATCTTTATATTCAGAAGCTTCAAAAATAAATGCATCAGTGTTGTCACCTATGCCATCTCGATCGCTGTCCTTAACTTCTGTATTATCAAGTGGAAAGTCATCATCAAAGTCTAAAATGCCATCATCATCGTCATCAAAATCGGCATTATCACCAATACCATCCCCATCAAAGTCACTGCTTTCACTGGCATTTGTTGGAAAGGCATCTTCGTTGTCGCCTGCGCCATCACCATCGGTGTCGGTGGTCTCACTGCTGTCATATGGAAATTCATCGTCGCGATCCAGCACACCATCACCATCTTGGTCAATTAAGGCAACTGTAAGATCTGGTGGGTTTGGAGTTGTTGAAGAACTGGGAATATAGTTTGAAACTGGTCCCATCAATTGGTTAATAATTTTAGCATTATCACGTTGATTTGTAATGCCACAAGGCCCACCGCCGCACTGAACAGCAGGGTTAGAGAAATAATCAAGTTCTAAGAATCGATCAGGTGTGCCGGTGCCAAATGAACCCATGACTGTTCCATACTGGCCTAGTTTTGCAAAACCCTTTGCTTCAACAGGAAAGCCAAACTCAGTAGGATCCCAGTTGTGATGCCCTGCGCTGAGGTTATGACCAATTTCATGTACCATCAATTGATCAGTACATATCGACCAACTGCTCATACCATCAGCCATGATGTTAACTCCATAGCTGGAATCAAACTGACCGCTTGAGTTGTTAAATACAGGAAAGAAAGCTATACCACAATTACCTCGAGTTTCTATATTGTGTGTGCGTAAAAAGATGACTAAATCTGCACCAGTTTCAGTACGTAGTAGGGGCACATTTTCAAAACCTTGCGCACCAATTCCAAATGATAAGCTTGATTGTATGGCATTCCTTGCATTGATGTTGGCATCATTAAAATTATAGCCAACCTGCTCCAAACCCACTTGGCGGATGCCCAAGTCCAATGCAGAATTGGCATAAGTTTGGTTGGACACATTGAAGTATTGGTCAACCCGTGCTTGTAATAAACTCCCAGGGTATCGGTCGGCAATGGCTTGGTCATAAATCACCAGTACATCGATGATGGTACCAGGTGCAATGTTGGCACTATTGGCTGTGTCTGTGTTGTCTTGTGTGCTTATATCATTAGATTTATCTGCATTAGGCAAAGACCCAATATTTTTTAATGCTTCAGTGATTGAGTGTTCATGATCCAAACCACAATCATTGTATGTCACTCCTGTGCTGGGTAATTCAACAGCCCAAATTCCAGCCTGATTGGTGGTTAAAATGTAATGCTTGTTGTTTAGGTGCATTTGTCCAAATAAACTGTTTTCACCTTGGGTGGCTGAAATCGAACCATTGGGTATGGATTGGGTGAAGCTGATATTCGATGCAGCACTGGTTGATGTTTTGTTCTGGCTGACATCAATGGGAATGGTTTTTCCCTTTAATTGAAAACTGATTTGGTTGGCTTTACTGTGATTTAATTCTAGGCGATGGTAAGCGCTTGGGTTTAATCCAGTGTAGGCTTCTGGAGTTTCTGTGGCTGAATTTAATGCAAGTGTTTGGGTCGGTACAAATAAAGACAACCCAATAATAACCAGTGAGATAAGCAGTTTCATGATTGTTTTTTGTGATTTAAAAAACAATTATCTTAAGCAATTTATCTACGAAAGTTAAGTTATTTTATTTAAACAGTGAAAGTCTGGCAGGGCTTGAATAAATCAAACCCTGCGATTTGTATTACTTTTTCAAAGGTCGGTATTTAATTCGTTCAGGCTGTAAAACTTTGCCGTGACGATTCTTATAATCCTGTTCGTACTCGGTGTAATTGCCTTCGAAAAACTCCACATGTGAATTATTTTCATAGGCCAAGATGTGCGTTGCGATGCGGTCTAAGAACCACCGATCATGTGAAATCACCATCACACTGCCTGCGAAATTTAACAAGGCTTCTTCTAAAGCGCGCAGTGTTTCAACATCCAAGTCATTGGTTGGCTCATCGAGTAACAATACATTGCCACCGAGTTTCAATACTTTGGCCAGTTGTAGTCGGTTGCGTTCTCCACCGGATAAGTTTTTGACTTGTTTTTGTTGGTCAGCGCCTTTGAAATTGAAGCGACTGAGCCAGGCACGAGCAGGGACGGTATAAGTTCCAATCTTGATGATTTCTTCACCATCGGCCACTTCTTCGAACAAGGGCCTGTCATGACCTAAATCTTCTCGGCTTTGTGAAACATAGGCCAGTTCAACAGTAGAGCCTATGTTGATGGAGCCTTCATCTGCTTGTTCAGTACCAGCAATCATATTAAATAAGGTGGATTTACCAGCGCCGTTAGGACCAATGATGCCAACAATAGCGCCTTGGGGCACTTTAAATGACAAGTCATTAATCAGGAATTTATCATCAAAGGCTTTGGATACATGGTCGAACTCTATCACGGCATCGCCCAAGCGTGGACCAGGTGGGATATAAATTTGTGAAGTCTCGTTGCGTTTTTGAAATTCCTTGGATTGTAATTCTTCAAATTGACGCAAACGGGCTTTTGATTTGGTGCGTTTGCCTTTGGCATTGGAACGGACCCATTCCAGTTCATGTTTGATGGTCTTCATGTGAGCTTGTTCTTGTTTGGATTCTTGTTCCAAACGTTTTTCTTTTTGCTCCAACCACGAAGAATAATTGCCTTTCCATGGAATACCATGACCGCGGTCTAATTCCAAAATCCACTCTGCGGCATTGTCCAAAAAGTAGCGATCATGAGTTACAGCTACAATGGTGCCCGTGAAATCATGTAAATACCGTTCTAACCAAGCCACTGTTTCAGCATCTAAATGGTTGGTTGGCTCATCCAATAACAACATGTCAGGCGATGAGAGTAACAGCTTACACAAAGCCACCCGACGTTTTTCACCGCCGGACAAGTTTTTAACTTCTGCCTCCCAAGGCGGTAGACGCAGGGCTTCTGCGGCCATGTTCATGGTGCGGTCTAAATCCCAACCATTGGCGGCATCTATTTTTTCTTGTAGCTCTGCTTGTTTTGCTAACAATTCAGTCATCTCATCATCGCTCATCGGCTCAGCGAATTGCATATTGATTGTATCAAAAGCAGTTAACAGCTCCTTAACTTCGCCCATGCCGGCTTCCACATTCTCACGCACAGATTGGTCATCATCTAGTTGTGGTTCCTGTGGCAAATAACCAATATTGATGCCTGGCTGAGGACGCGCTTCGCCAGAATACTCTTGGTCTAATCCTGCCATGATTCGCAGTACGGTTGATTTACCTGAGCCGTTTAATCCCAAAACACCAATTTTTGCGCCTGGAAAAAATGACAATGAAATGTCTTTGATGATTTCTCGATTAGGCGGTACGGTTTTACTTACGCCCATCATGGTGTAGATGTATTCAGCCATTGAATTATAGATAAATTTTAAAGGGCTTAATGATACAAGATGGGTCATAAGCTGTCTATATACAAACGAGTGTGACGATCAACTGGATATTGTCATCCTGAGCTGTTGGAGATTCTTCCACTGGTTCCTCGGTCAGAATGACAAGGAATGTTGTCATCCTGAGCGAAGCCGAAGGATCTCATAACGCTGGGCTGAATTTATAGAATTGGGAATTACGTGGGCTGTTGGAGATTCTTCCACTCGTTCCTCGGTCAGAATGACATGGCTTATTGTCATCCTGAGCGAAGCCGAAGGATCTCATAACGCTGGGCTGAATTTATAGACTTGGTATTCCGTGAGCTGTTGGAGATTCTTCCACTGGTTCCTCGGTCAGAATGACAAGGAATGTTGTCATCCTGAGCGAAGCCGAAGG
>JBPOFV010000091.1:0-7365 GCA_051252335.1 Marinicella sp.
CATGCAGAGAGAACAACTGCTACAAAACAGAAATTATCAGTTTTTGGTACTCAACGTCGCTGGCTGGTTGGGTTATTGCCTGACCTCATATGTGGGCGCTTACTATTGGGATAAACCAGCAAAATATTACTGGTTGTTGCTGTTAGGCTGTGTCATGGGCTTTATGCTCACCTGGGTGTTAAGACCAATTTACCGTCGATTCTGGAACAGTTCCATTCTCCGGATCGTCATCATGGTTCTAATTGCCAGTTATTTGGCCTCTTTATTGTGGGTGATTCCTTATAACATGTCATATTGGGAATGGTATAAAGGTGGGTGGAAGCCAGAAACTTGGACTGCTTACATCATGGGCGGTTCTAATATGTTTTACATATTCCTTTGCTGGTCTTGTTTATATTATGGCATCAAGTTTTATCAGGCCATGGAACAAGCCAGTCAAAAGGCTCTAAAAGCCACGGCATTGGCTCATCAGGCCCAACTGAAAATGTTGCGTTACCAACTGAATCCTCATTTTTTATTCAATACCTTAAATGCGATTTCGACATTGATATTGGATAAGTCCAATGATCGAGCCAACGAAATGGTGATCAGGCTATCTAATTTCTTACGTCATTCCTTGGATAATGACCCGATGCAGAAAGTGACATTAGAACAAGAGGTGATGACATTGGAGTTGTATTTGGGTATTGAAAAAGTTCGATTTGAAGAGAATTTAAAACTAGATTTTCAGATAGAAGGTGAAAGTAAAGGTGCTTTGATACCCAGTTTAATTTTACAACCATTGGTTGAAAATTCGATCAAATATGCCATCACCAAATCTGAACATGGTGGCACCATCACATTCAGAGCCAAAGTTTTTGCCAATGAATTATTGTTGGAACTCAAAGATGATGGGCCTGGTGTGGATTTAGTTAATGGTGAATTGCCTTGTGGTCGTGGTGTAGGTATTGGTAATTGCAGAGAACGGTTACAGCAGTTGTATGAAAAAAATCATGCCTTTACGATTTCAAATGCTGAGCCACATGGATTAAAAATAAACATCAGGTTGCCATATGAAGAACACGAGTGAAGAGAAAGTGAATCAAATGATCAGAACTTTGATTGTTGATGATGAGTTGTTGGCCAGACGGGGTTTGGCTTTGCGCTTGGCCGAATTTCCCGATATTGAAATTATTGGAGAATGTGAAAATGGTAGAGAAGCTTTAACTAAAATATCAGAATTGGCTCCTGATTTGGTGTTTTTAGACATACAGATGCCAGGCGTTAATGGCTTTGAAGTGGTTGAACGGATGCAAAGTGATGACATGCCGATGGTGGTATTTGTTACTGCCTTTGATAAATATGCCGTTGAAGCATTTGAAGTTCATGCGGTTGATTATGTATTAAAACCAATTGAAGACAGTCGATTGAAAATGGCGGTGGATCGAGTGCGAGTTCAATTAAGCCAGACAGATGCAACCAATCAGAAGCAAAGGTTGATTGATTTGATAACCAATATCACTGGGAAAAAACCTTCACAAATTGATCAAATGCTCAACAGTGGAAAAGATCTTCAAAAAGCTTATCCTGATAAATTAGCCATTAAAGATCAAGGAAAAACCACTTTAGTACCTGTTAGCGACATCACTTGGGTTGAGGCAGCAGGTGACTATATGTGTATTCACAGCCAAAATCCCAAAACAGTTAATGTATTACGCAGCACGATGAAAGAATTGGAAGGAAAATTAAATCCAACCATGTTCCAACGGGTTCATCGATCAACCATAGTTAATCTGGACTGTATTCAAAAGATATGTTCTCACATCAATGGTGAGTACTTTTTAATCCTGGATGATGAATCTAAAATTAAAATGAGCCGCAGTTACCGCAGTAAGATTAAGCACATCATTTAAGTGCCTTCGGCTGCGCTCAGTCAACGGTAGAATTAAGCACATCATTTAAGTGCCTTAGGCTGCGCTCAGTCAACGGTAGAATTAAGCACATCATTTAAGTGTCTTCGGCTGCGCTCAGTCAATGAAAAAAACACAAAGTAATCACAAATAATTTTGCGCACAGTGATCCATGATTCGGTGTGCTCAGTGAATTGTACGTTGTTCAATCCATCCAATTTCCAACTGTTTTTTATAGCCCGAAAGTCATGTATACAGTGATTTCAGTGTATTTTGTCGTGAATTATTGTGCATTAATCGCATCAAGCTTGGCAAAAACTTCCGATAAGTAGAACATGTTTACTATCTAATAATTAATGCCATTGATATGAAATTAACTGCACAAGCCATTAAAAACCCTGTTGCCATTGCCATCGGTGTTATTTTCATCGTTTTTTTGGGTGTGGTTAGCTTATTTAAACTGCCAGTACAACTGTTTCCAGAAATTGAAAGGCCACGTATTTCTATTCAAACCAATTGGCGTTCAGCATCACCTTTAGAAGTGGAGTCTGAAATTGTTGAACCGCAAGAACAAATATTAAGGGGTATTCCTGGATTAGCCTCTCTAAATGCATTTGTGAACAGAGGCAATGCCTTCATCAATTTAGAATTTGGCGTTGATACCAACATGGAACAAACTTTGATTGAGGTGATTAGTCGAATGACACGTTTACCACCTTTGCCTGCAGATGCCACACCGCCGAGAATCATGCTCGGTGGCTTTGGTGGCGGTGGCCCTGCCTTAACTTGGTTTTTTTTACAGGCATTACCTGAAAACGATCAATCCATTTATGAGTATTTTGATTATGTTAACTCTACCATCAGGCCACGATTAGAGCGGATACCAGGTGTCTCTGGAGTACAAACATTTGATAACAACAATGCGGAAGAAATACAAATTAAATTTGATCCTGTCAAGGCCATTGAATACGGCATTCAAATTCCACAGTTGGTCAATGCAGTGACCTTAAGCAATGATGTGACAGGTGGTTTTGTAGATGTAGGTAAACGTCAATATACATTGCGCTTCAGTGGTAAATACCCGATTGAACAGTTGAGTGAATTGACCTTATCAACAGCAGATGGCAGCCGTGTGCGATTGGGTGAAATTGCAGTGATAGAGCGCTATCGGAATGATCGTTTTAACCGTGCCATCCAGAATGGTAACCCAGCATTCAGCATTCGAATAGATAAAGCTTCTGGTGCCAACGTATTGGCCACACTGGAACGCGTAAAAGCAGAGGTGGATGACATCAATGCCGAAATATTGGCCGATAAGCAATTGGTCATGGTCCAATCTTTTGATGCCTCTGTATTTATCTATCGTGCCATCAGTTTAGTGACCAACAATCTATTTGCTGGTGTGGTGTTGTCATTGTTCGTCTTGTGGTTGTTTATTCGTAAATCCAGGCCAACTTTAATCATCGCGATTGCCATCCCAATTTCTTTGTTGGTAACTTTTGTGGTACTTAACGCGTTGGGTCGATCATTGAATGTGATTTCTTTGGCTGGCTTGGCATTTGCCGTTGGTATGGTTCTTGATGCAGCCATTGTGGTATTAGAAAATATTTTGAGGCTCCGAGAAAATGGGCAAAACAACAGCGACAGTGCTGTCAAAGGTACGGCTCAGGTTTGGGGTGCCATGTTGGCATCCACCACAACCACAGTCGCCATCTTTTTGCCCGTTTTCTTTTTAGATGGCGTAGAAGGTCAGCTGTTTGGAGATTTGGCTTTAACTATAGCCATTGCTGTTTCTGTTTCATTAGTAGTGGCAGTCATTTTGCTTCCAGTTTTGGCTAATTTATGGATTAAAGATAAACAAATGGATGATAAATTGGCCCATAGATGGAAAAAAATAACCGCATCAGTGATGCGCTGGACAGCCACCAATCGTAAGCGCATGGGACTGGCCTTTAGTCTGATGTTTATACCTGTGGCGATCAGCTATATTGCTATTCCCACACTTGATTATTTACCGCCAGTAAAACGAGATGCGGTTGATGCCAATTTAAGGTTCCCCCCAGGGGCCAATATGGAAACCATTAAGAAAGAAGTCGTTGATCCCATTGTGGCGCGATTAAAGCCGCATATGGATGGCGTGAAGCAACCCTATTTAAAGAATTATTATATCTTTTACGGGCCTGGAGGGGGTGGCATGGGTATTCGTGCGCTGGACCAATCCAGGGTCAATGAGTTATTGGATGTGGTGCTCAATGAAGTTTTGGTGGATTTACCTGATACCACAGCATTTGCTTCACAAGGCAATTTGTTTGGAGGCTTTAACGGCGGACGTTCAGTTTCAATGCATTTGCAATCCAGAGATGATCGCGCCTTATTGGATGTTGCAAAACAAGGAATACAGTGGATTGAAACAGCTATACCCGGTGCACAGGTTCAAGCGAGTCCAGGATTAGATTTGGCCGAGCCGGAATTACGCTTAACGCCCAATGATCAAGAAATATTTGATCAAGGCTGGTCACGTCGGGATCTCAGTACTGTAGTGCGGACATTGGGTGATGGTTTGTATGTGGGTGAACATTTTGATGGCAGTAAACGCATTAACATGATACTCCGTGCGGAAGGTTGGAATGATCCAGATAATTTGGGTGACGTGCCTGTTGTCACTGCGGCTGGTAACATCACTCAGCTCAGTCAGTTGGTTGACATCAATAGAACGGTCGGCCCGAGTAACTTGCGCCGAATTAATGGTGAAAGGACTGTGACCTTGGATATAGTTCCACCAGATGGCTGGTCACTGGAGCAATCGATTGCGAAATTGTCCACTGATGTAGAGCCTAAATTAAGTGCAGCCTTACCAGCTGACGGTGTGATTCTTTACGGCAGCAATGTCAGTCAGCTACAGTCAACCATTACGGTCATGGGACAAAACTTTGCCTTTGCCTTGTTGATATTATTTCTGTTGTTAGCTGCATTGTTCAGATCAGCTAAAGACAGCTTGTTGGTGTTAGTGACAGTTCCTTTGGCAACAGTAGGCGGCGTGCTGGCATTACAAATACTTAATCGTTTTGTGTTCCAACCATTGGATTTACTCACCATGATTGGATTTGTGATTCTATTGGGATTGGTGGTCAACAATGCCATTTTATTGGTTCATCATACCCGTCTGGCAGAAGCTGCTGGACAAGTCAGAAGGGCGGCAGTAGAACAAGCTTTGCGTTTGCGTTTGCGGCCGATCTTTATGAGTACTTTAACCAGCTTTTTTGGCATGTTACCTTTGCTGTTAATTCCAGGAGAGGGCAGTGTGATTTATCGTGGGCTGGCTGCAGTGATAGTCGGCGGATTAGGAGTCAGTACCTTATTCACAATCGTATTATTACCTTGCTTGTTACAAATGAGTAAAAACGATTTTCATTTATTAAACCCAATCAAAAATATTGAGCGTGAAAAGCAATTAACATCAGCGTCTGCTGATCAATACAGAGAAGCCTTATGAAAACTTTAAAAGTCTATTTACCTTTGGTGGTGTTGTTTACCTTATTTTTATTATCTCCCTGTGTTTATGCTCAGGATGATGAAGAAGAAGCACAGCTGGTCAGTACTGCATTAGTTAAAGCAGAACAAATGAGCCCCGTGATGTGGATCAGTGGCAATGTGGTTAGCCGCTATGATGCCGATATTTCATCTGAACAATCAGGGCGGTTATTGAATTTGATGGATGTGGGATCTGTGGTAGAGAAAGATGCCATAGTGGCGCAGTTGGATGACCGAGAATTGCAGTTAGAGTTGAGCCAATACAAAGCACAAAAAAGACAACTGGAGGCGAATTTAGAATATCTTGAAAAACAACAATCACGGATGGATGAGTTGGTTAAAAATTACAGCACATCAGTCAGTGAAATTGATCGTAATCGTCGTGACCTCACTGTTGCTCGAGAGCAGCTGGCTGCCATGAATGTGCAGTTACAAATGACTGAACTCAATATTGAAAAAACACGAATACGTACGCCGTTTGCAGGGACGGTCAATGCACATTTCGTTAATTTAGGAGAACTGATTTCTGTCAACACACCCATTTTGCAATTAGTCGATACTGAAAATTTAGATATTCAAGTTGCCACTCCGTTAAGCTTAGCTGGGTTGGTCGACCAAATCAGTTTTGCTCAAGTGAAGTTTGACAATGCCTTGTTAGATATACCTGTTAGAAATTGGAGTGTCGCTGGTAGCCAAGCTTCCCGAACTTTTGATTTGCGCCTTGATGCCAGCGGTTTGGATTTGTTTGCGGGTAGTGCGGTTCAAGTTTCGCTCCCTAAAAGTGAAGTGAAAACAGGGGTGACTATCCCGAGGGATGGCTTGATATTACGTGAAAATGAAAGTTTTGTCTTCACAGTTGATGATGAATTCATCGCTCATAAAGTCAATGTACAAATAGGTCAAGGCATAGCTGATTGGATTATGGTGGTTGGACCCCTGAATGCAGGTGATCAAATCATCACCCGTGGTGGCGAACGATTAACCGATGGGCAGCAAGTACGAATTAATAACAATAACATGGATCTACAGCAAATCAGTGCCATTGATTAATTGTTTGTTGTTGAGCCATGTCTGGTTGTGAGGATGAATAAATATTTGCAGTAATATATTGAATAAGTTTGATGTAATAAACGCATGATGTAAACTGTATACAAATTTTTTAGTAGTTGGAGGTTTGATTTATGCGCTTTGTTATTATGACTTTGTTGTTATCTGGGATGAGTAGCACGGTATGGGCATTTGGCTCTGGAGCGGGAACTTGTGATGTGGTAGCAGATTATTCAACCATAACAGCCATGGGATCACGTTTTAAAAACCCCAACCATGGTGATTATGAGCTAACGGCTAATGTGGATACATACAACACCACTGAACATGTTGAAATTACATTGACGGCAGGTGGTTCCGGTGATCAATCTACATTCACAGGATTGGTTGTCTCTGTTGTTGATGATGTTGGTAATCAAGTAGGAACATTTAACTTTGATGAAGAAATTGGCATTCATGAGTGTGGCGGATCTGCCATGATGGCAGCAACGCATAACGGTTCACATGGTGATGTCATGTCCAGAACCTTGTTTTGGGTTCCGCCATCAGAATTGGTTGGTGATGTGTATGTTTTGGCTTATGTTTTATCAGGAGTGAGAGGCAGTATACCCACTCAACAATTTTATCGTTTTGTCAGAGAAGATGGTTCAGCATTGATGATTGAAGAACAAGAAGATCTGATCTTTTATTCTGGATTTGAATAATTTCAAACAACAAATAATAAAGTTTTATTTTTATAAGCAGGCTTGGCATCTTAAGCCTGCTTTGTTTTGCCTTTAAAGAGTACTGAATCAGTCCTATATTGTGTTATACTGCACGCCATGATCAAGATGGCAAAATTAACAGAATATGCTTTTATGGTAATCATGGCTTTGAAAAAGTCTGATATACCCGCATC
>JBPOFV010000092.1:0-7212 GCA_051252335.1 Marinicella sp.
ATTTGAATGAAAGAAAACCTGGTGAAAAAATGGATTTGGGAGATAAGTTGGAAAATGGCTACAACAAAAACCTGCGTTTATTAAAATCCATCAAAGCACCCATTGTTTGTGCAGTCAATGGCGTGGCAGCTGGAGCAGGGGCTAACATTGCATTGAATTGCGACATTGTGGTTGCTAAAAAATCTGCAAAATTTATTCAAGCATTTTCATCCATCGGATTAATTCCGGATTGTAATGGTACTTGGGTATTACCAAAACTGATAGGCTTGGCCAGAGCCAAAGCAATTGCCATGCTTGGGACTCCCATAACTGCAGACCAGGCGGTTGAATGGGGTATGATTTATCAAGCGGTAGAAGATGATGAATTTATCGAACATGTGGATAACTTGGTGCAAACATTAGCCAACAGACCTACACAAGCATTGTCATTTATTAAAAACGTTTTTGATGAATCTTATACCAACCCGTATGGGGCGCATTTAGATCGCGAACGGGATTTACAAAGGGTTTGTGGGCTCAGTGATGATTTTGCTGAAGGAGTTGCTGCATTTAAAGAAAAGAGAAAACCAAATTTTAAAGGCCATTAATGAGTGAAGAAATTACAAAAGTAGGTGTAGTGGGGGCAGGTACCATGGGTATGGGTATTTGTGAAGTGGCAGCCAATCATGGCCAACAAGTCGTTCTGTTCGATGTGAATCATGACTTTGCTAAAACTGCACTTGAAGCCCTTGAAGAACGATTAAAGAAAAGGGTGTTCAGAGGAAAAATCACCAAACAACAAGCGAAAGAAATTTTGGGACGCATCACTTTAGTTGATGATTTGGCTCACTTTAATGCCTGTGATTTGGTAATCGAGGCGATCATAGAAGACCTTACAGTCAAACAAGAATTGTTCCAAAAACTTGAAATAATCACTTCCAGTTTGACTTTATTGGCTACCAACACCTCCTCAATTTCAATTACTGCGATTGCAGCGGCGATGAAAGATCCGACTCGATTATTTGGATTACACTTCTTTAATCCTGCACCTGTGATGAAATTGGTTGAGGTTATTTCTGGGTTGTTAACCAATGAAGAACATTTATTGGCGGCTAAAAAAGTTTGTAGAAATTGGAAAAAAATACCTGTAAGTGCTCAATCAACACCTGGATTTATTGTCAACAGGGTGGCTCGTTCTTACTATGGTGAGCCGCTGAAGATGATGCAGGAACAACTGGCAACTTTTTATCACATGGATGCTGTGTTAACTGAAGCTGCTGGATTCAGAATGGGGCCTTTTGCGTTGATGGATTTGATTGGTATTGATATTAATTATGCAGTCAGTAAAACGGTGTATCAGGCCATGTTTAACGACCCAAGATTTAAGCCTTCATTAATTCAAGGTGAAATGGTTAATGCCAATACATTGGGCAAAAAAACCACTCAAGGTTTTTATGACCATACAGATGGCGCAGCCAAACCCAAACCTGAGTATGCTTACAGTGATGCAGAATTTGATCAAATTATCGTGCCAGCAGAGGAGACATTTTTCAGCGAAATGTTTTGTGAGTTCGATTGTGATAACCGCAAATGGCAAGGTGACCAAGTTATCATCAGTGGCTGCCAACTGTTAATGACTGATGGTAGACTGGCTAAAGACATTGAGAAAGAGACTGAAATGCCGACTTGCTTGGTGGATTTGTCATTTGATTTTAACAAAAGCAAATCAGTACATATTTGCTTCAGCCCTCAAGTGAATCAGTTCATGAAGAACCGAATTGTTGCCTTGTTTAATCACATGAAAAAAAATGTATTGGTCTGTCATGACCAACCGGGCATGATTGCATTACGAACCATGGTGATGTTAATTAATGAAGCTGCCGATGCAGTATTTAATGGCGTTTGTAGTGAAAAAGATGTCGATTTGGCCATGCGCTATGGCGTGAATTATCCTAAAGGGTTGATGGCATTTGCCGAAGAGCTAGGTTGGGATCATGTCGCAAGCTCTTTGGATCATTTATACCATTGGTTTGGTGATGATCGTTATCGATTATCTCCATACATCAGGAATCAATTGTGAATAAGGTTTATATATGTGATGGAATCAGAACGCCTATAGGTCGTTTTGCTGGTGGATTGGCTACTGTTAGACCCGATGATATGTTGGCACATGTGATACAGGAATTAATGACTCGCAATCCAAATCTGCCCATCAGTGATATTGATGATGTGATTGCTGGTTGTGCCAACCAAGCAGGTGAAGATAACAGGAATGTAGCAAAAATGTCTGCTTTATTGGCTGGCTTACCGACCAATGTGGCTGGTATGACTGTCAATCGATTGTGTGCATCAGGTATGGATGCGATTGCAACTGCGGCTCGTACCATCGCTTTTGGCGACGCACAAGTGATGATTGCCGGTGGGGTGGAGTCTATGTCCCGAGCACCTTTTGTGATGCCTAAAGCACATGCTGCATACTCAAGGCAGGCAGAGATATTTGATACCACCATTGGCTGGCGTTTTATCAATCCTAAATTACAAGCCATGTATGGTACAGATTCCATGCCTGAAACCGGTGAAAATGTGGCTGAAAAATTTAAAGTCAGCCGTGAAGATCAGGATGTATTTGCCTTTCGCAGCCAACAAAAAACAGCAGCAGCACAGGCAGCTGGGATCTTTGATGAAGAAATAGTACCAGTAGTGATTCCACAAAGAAAAGGTGATGATGTCATCATTGCTTCTGATGAACATCCCAGGGCAGATACTCAATTAGATAAACTGGCCCAACTAAGAACGCCCTTTAAAGCCAATGGAACAGTCACTGCAGGTAATGCTTCAGGTGTTAATGATGGTGCCTGTGCATTGATTATTGCATCAGAAACAGCTGTTGAAAAATATGGACTTAAACCACTGGCCAGGTTTGTTGGCGCCAACACGGCTGGTGTTGATCCTGATGTGATGGGTATCGGACCAGTTCCAGCAAGCCAACAGTTGTTGAAACGATATGGTTTAACAATTGAGGATATGGATGTCATTGAATTAAATGAGGCATTTGCTTCACAGGGATTGGCAGTTATGAGGATGTTGGGCTTGGCTGATGATGATGCCAGGGTAAACCCCAACGGCGGGGCAATTGCCTTAGGCCATCCACTGGGAATGAGTGGTGCCAGATTGGCCCTTACTGCCACCAAGCAATTACAAAGAATACAAGGCAGATACGCACTTTGTACGATGTGTATAGGCGTTGGCCAAGGAATGGCCATGATTATTGAACGGGTTTAAGCATGATGTTAAATAGGTTTATAGTACTGTGTGGTTTTTTTATTTTGCTTTCATGTAGTCATCATAAAACAATTGAAGAACAAAATGAGACTGACGAACCTACAGTGACTGTTATGACAAGGAAACATGCAGATGACAATAAAGGACTAAAAACTGGTCATCTGATAATGATGGTCAATGCCAAGCTGCCTTTTCCGAAAGAAGCCTTGAGTAAGACGCAAGTCATTGATTTAATAAGTCAAACAGATAATGTGATACTTGAATCTACTGAAACCAAAATATTGGTAGAAGGATTTGGAGTCGAAAAAAATACGGGTAAAAAAATTCCTGTTTTGGTTGTCAGGTATGATTTCGAGAATGAAATTTATGTAGGAGGCCCTATATTAATTGAGGCATCAGAGTTAAGTGATGTCGATTTAACGGGTAAATCCTCAGGAAACTGATCAGAAAATTTAATTTTTAAATGAGTAACTAAAGAAAGAGAAAAACATGTATTCACAAGGGTTAACAGACGCCAAAGGTCAAGAAGAGCCAGCTGATTTGTTGGAAGAATTCCAAGCAAAAATTGATCGCGAAGAAAAAATCGAACCTCGTGATTGGATGCCTCATGCCTATCGCAAAACATTGATCAGGCAAATGTCCCAACACGCTCATTCAGAAGTTGTTGGGCAATTACCAGAAGGTAACTGGATAACACGAGCGCCATCATTGAAAAGAAAAATGATTTTACTGGCCAAGGTACAAGATGAAGCCGGTCATGGACTGTATATTTATTCTGCCACCGAAACATTAGGCGTCACTCGAGATCAGTTGAATGACGAATTGTTAACAGGAAAGGCCAAGTATTCCAGTATTTTTAACTACCCAACACCCTCATGGGCCGATATGGGTGCCATTGGTTGGTTGGTAGATGGTGCTGCCATCATGAATCAAGTGCCTTTATGTAGATGCTCCTATGGACCTTATGCCCGTTCAATGGTGCGGATTTGTAAAGAGGAAAGTTTTCACCAACGCCAAGGGTATGAAATCATGACGGTCTTAGCCCGTGGCAGCGCTTCCCAGAAGGAAATGGCTCAACGGGCGCTGAATCGCACATGGTGGCCATCTCTGATGATGTTTGGTCCCAGTGATAAGGACTCAAAACATTCTGCTCAATCAATGAAGTGGAAGATCAAACGATTTTCAAATGATGATTTACGCCAAAAATTCATTGACGCCACGGTTCCCCAAGCTGAGCATTTGGGCTTAACCATTCCAGACCCTGAACTAAAATGGAATGAAGAAACCGGTCACTACGATCATGGTGAAATAGATTTTGATGAATTGTTCCAAGTGATCAAAGGCAACGGTCCTTGTAACAAAGAACGATTACAAGCTCGAATCGATGCTCATGAAGGTGGAGACTGGGTCAGAGAAGCAGCGCAACAATACCAAATTAAACACAACCAAAAAACTGAGGCCGCCTGATGTCAGAAATGAAATTATATGAAATATTTATCCGTGCCAAATCAGGCTTAAATCACAGACATGTCGGATCACTGCATGCCAGCGATGCTCAAATGGCCTTGTTAAATGCCAGAGACGTTTATACCCGCAGAAAAGAAGGGGTCAGTATTTGGGTGGTTGAAGCAGATCAGATTACAGCGTCGAACCCAAAACAGTCACATGAATGGTTTGACCCAGCTGAAGATAAAGTCTACCGACATCCAACATTCTATCCGTTAGACAAAGAAGTGGAAAACATGTAATGGACATTCAAAAACACTCACCTGCACTGAATCAATACTTATTGCGATTGGCAGACTCATCATTAACCATGGGCCAAAGACTGGCTGAATGGTGTGGCCATGGACCCTATTTAGAAGAAGACATAGCCTTGACTAATGTGTCTTTGGATTTGATTGGCCACGCTGACATATTTTACCAAATGGCTTCAGATGTATCTGAGGACAAAGCAACACCTGATTCATTGGCGTTTTTGCGCGATGCGCATCAATATCGAAATCCAATTATCACTGAGTTACCCAAAGGTGATTTTGCATACAGCACTTTAAAGCAATATTTCATTGATGTATTTAACAATCATTTATACAAGTCTTTAAAGCAGTCTAGCTACAAGCCATTGGCTTTGGCAGCACAAAAAGCATCGATGGAAGTCAACTATCATTTAAGTCGAAGTGAAGCATGGGTTCAAAGACTGTCTCTGGGTACAGAAGTAGCCCATCAAAAAATGCAAAAAGCTTTGGATGAGCTGTGGTTTTATACCCCAGAACTGTTTGAAGTCAACTCGTCAATGGAACAGCTGATGGATGCACAAATTATTCCAGACTATAAGCAATTACAAATCAATTGTACAGATCAGATGGTTACATTTTTAAAACAACAGCAATTAAGTCTTCCTGAGTCTGGTTGGGTTGCTACTGGCGGATTGGAAGGAGAGCATTCTGAGCATTTGGGTTACCTGTTAGCAGAAATGCAATTTTTACCCAGAGCCTACCCAGGATGCGAATGGTGATGACGGAATTGGACAATCAGGTGTCAGAAGCCTTTGTTTATCAATGTTTAAAAAATGTCAAAGATCCAGAAATACCCGTCATCAGTATTCAGGATCTGGGTATATTACAAGGTGTTAGAATAGATGAAAATCATGTCACCATATCCATCATCCCAACGTATTCAGGCTGTCCTGCCATGCATACGATTAAATCAGATATTCATGCTGTCTTGAATGAACAAGGCATTGAAGCGGTAACGGTTGAATTGAAAAACGAACCCGTTTGGACGACTGATTTAATATCTGATGAAGGTCGAGCTGCCATGCATTCGTATGGTATAGCACCACCTTTGGCTGCCGATGAAAAACAAATTTCTTGTCCACAGTGTGGATCTGCTGACACTGTTTGTATCAGTCAATTTGGTTCAACAGCTTGCAAAGCATTGTACCGTTGTCAGTCATGTTTAGAACCTTTTGATTATTTTAAATGCCATGCATAAATTTCACTCACTCAACATAAAATCAATAGAAACTCAGCCAAATGCAGTTGTTTGGACCTTATCGATTCCAGAAAATTTACATGAAGAGTTTAACTTCATCCCTGGACAACACCTCACTTTTAAAGCGCTGATTAAGGGTGAAGAACTGCGCCGTAGTTATTCAATTTGTTCCTCCAAACAAAGGCTGGGTGAGCTTGATGTGTTAATCAAATCAGTTGAAAATGGTCGATTTTCTCAAGCTGCTTTGGTCGATTTTAAAGTTGGTGATGAGGTCGAGGTGTTGGCACCCAGCGGACATTTTATGCTCACTCCCAAAGAAGATGAGCGTTATGTGGCCTTTGCCGCTGGTTCAGGTATTACACCGGTCATGGGGATGATCTACGCTGCATTAGAACAAACCAATACGGCCGAATTTGTTTTGTTTTATGGCAACAGCAAAACTTCAGATGTACTTTTGCATGAGCAAATTGCCACCCTTAAAGACATCTATGGACCCAGGTTAAGTGTACATTTCTTCTTAACCCAACAAAAAGTGGATATGCCACTGTACCAAGGCCGCTTTGATTTAGAAAAAATTAAGCAACTTGATAATTACATGCTGAAAGATATCGATGTGGCTGGTTTCTATGTGTGTGGTCCAGGCCAAATGATAGATACCGTGTGTGATTCATTACAAGCGATCGGTAAAAAACATGAGTTAATTCATAACGAACGATTTTTAAGTGATGGCCAAGAAATCAGCTTGGCTGAGAAAACCATTCAAGAAGATGCTGGTGTAACAGTGACCATAGATGGTGCCAATCATGAATTTAATTTGGTGGCCGGAACACAGGCAACCTTGTTGGAATCGGCCGAGTCGGCTGGTGTTGAGCTGCCTTATTCTTGTAAAGCTGGGGTCTGTGCGACATGTCGTTGTAAGTTGGTTGAAGGTGAAGTTGAAATGATTAACAATTATTC
>JBPOFV010000093.1:0-7200 GCA_051252335.1 Marinicella sp.
AGAATAATTTCACTTCTTGCTCATCATCAGAAAACCTGATAATGCGGCATTGCTGCTGGTAAATGTTGGATCTACATGTTGTTTCATGGCTAGGATTTGCGCATGGTATTTTTGATAAAAATCCCAAGTTGGTTGTGGTTTATATACCAGGTCTTCTAATTCAAAATGGGCGATCACACCTTTTGCTGTGGTTGGTTTGACAAAGACTTCATCGTGAGGAAAAACATAATTGGGCAAAATTGAGATCAACGACCATTTGGCCAGCTTTTGTGTTCTTAATAAGTCCAATAAGGATTCAAAACCTTGTTGTTTGTCACCATAAAGTTGCTCAAAAAACCCCTCGCTTAATCTGTCTATATCACCACCAGGCAACGCTTTGGCAAAGTCTCTGAATTTAGGTTTTTCAAACATCGACACCATGGAAGAACGGCTGATCATTTTCACCATGTTTTCAACAATGATATGGGGTTTGTTAAATTCATGTTCACTGAAAATCGTCTGACACTGTTCAATCATTTGCGGCATTTTGTGTCTTTTACCAATTTGTTGCATTTCAGGATCGTCAAATCCCAATGGATACAGTTGTAAAAATTGTCCTTCAGCATCTTTGAGTTTATTCAGGTTCATATGATCATTTTATTATCTTTGACTTATTGATGAGGTTTTATCACAATTTATTCAATGAAAAAATATGTTTTGTGCTTTATTATGAGTTGCAATATAGGAAATTATAAGAGGAATTAATTATGAAAAAATGGTATTTGTTGTGTTTGGTTTTTAGCGGATTAATTTCAGCACAAGATGATGATTATGGGAATCATCAAGACTATGGATCCAATACCAGGATAGACAGCCCTCAACCTTATTTTAAGATTTTAAACAAGAATTCTAAAATTGACCAAATCCCTTTATTGATGACAGCTGTTGATGTCAATATCAATGGCATTGTGGCTGAAGTTCAAGTCACACAGTATTATAAAAATTTTGGAGATTTACCGTTGGAGGCACAATATGTGTTTCCAGGGTCGTCTGATGCCGCTGTTTATCATTTAGACATGAAAGTGGGTGACAGAATCATTGCTGCGGAAGTTGCTGCCAAGGAAGAAGCTACGAAAGTCTATACAAAAGCAAAAAAAGCCGGTAAAACTGCCAGTTTGTTGGAACAAGGTGATCCAGGGTTATTCACCATGAATGTGGCAAATATTCTTCCTAATGATGACATTCAGGTAACTCTCAAGTACATAGAAAAAATTGTGCCTTCACAAGGGCGTTATCGATTTAAGTACCCAGCAGTTGGTAGGCCTTCAGTGTTGGCAAAAGGCACCACAGAATATCAATCTTACAAACCCGGTTCAGACATGGGTTTTGATTTGACAGTAAAAATTGATGCACCATTAGCCATTAATTCCATAAACAGCAAACACCATGAGATTGAACTCGACTGGCATAGTGATCAAAGTGTAATGCTGTATTTAGACAGTGAGGAGACACTTAATTTTAAAGAAGATTTTATCGTTGATTTCGATCTTAGAGGAGAAGAAATCAATTCAGGTGTCGCTTTATTTGCAGAGGAAGATGCTGGTTATTTTTTGATGATGTTACAACCACCAGCTGAGTTTAAACCGACAGAAGTGATTAAAAGAGAATATATTTTTGTGGTTGATTCGTCTGGGTCAATGAGTAACCAACCCATCGAAAATGCCAAATTCATAGCATCTGCTTTGATGATGGAACTGACACCAGAAGAATATTTTAACGTTGTTTTATTTGCTGGAGGTTCAGAGATATTGAGTAATGAATCATTATCAGCTACCGCAGACAATATAAATGAAGGATTGAAAATGGTTGATGTAAGTTCTGCTGGAGGCGGCACAGATTTGAAGTCAGCATTAGAGAAAATTAACCAAATTCCTCATATTGACGGTATTGCAAGATCATTGATCGTTTTAACAGATGGCGCAATTATGGTTTCTCACCAAACCATTGATTTAATCCGAAAAACACCAAACCAAAATGTATTCGTGATTGGCGTCAGTGCAGGGCATGGTAATGATAATGTTGCCATTGATGAAATTGCTGATGCAGGCCAAGGTTTAAGTTTTTATGCCACCGATGACAATGATATAGAGCAATTGCAATCACAGTTTTTAGATTATGTAAGATATCCGTTATTGACCGATATAGAAATCAATACAATTGGATTCGATTCAGTTGATATTTTTCCACAAAGAGCTGTGGATTTATTTGCTCAAAAACCCTTGTATGTCACAGGGATGTATACCGGTAATAAACGCGGAACTATAGAAATAAAAGGCCGTGGGAATGGCCGTAATTATCAACATTTATTTGACCTTGATGGGCTGAATAATAACTCTGATAATGAACCCATTAAGTACTTATGGGCAAAAGAAAAAATCCATGACTTGATGTATGAACAACAATCCAATGAAGAAGAAATTACAGCATTGGGATTATCACATAATCTATTAACGCAATTTACTTCTTTTGTGGCAGTTGATCAAATCATACGTAGTGATGGAACTTTGGAGAAGGTGACCAAGTCACCGTATAGTGAATCAATATCTGGTTATGGATTTGCTGAAAATGCAGTTAAGATAGAATTTAAACCAAATCTGAAAGGCTTCAAAGACTGGGCAAAAGATGACATACAGCCGCTGACTGCCAACCTTAGTAATGATCAAATACCAAGAAAAAGCATCACTTTTATTCTGGGTAAGGATAAATCTACAACCAACCAATTTTATCAAACAGCTGAAATTGTATATGGTCAAGATGGTGAACATAAAACTGATCTTGTGATTGATCATTTAAGAGATATAAAGGAAGTAAAAGCTTATTTGTTAAATAATACGGATATAGATTCACCGTGGGGCATAATTAACATTGTTAGTCACAGTTCCCCCTGGAGTGGGTTAAGTAACCGGAGTAACTCTGGAGTCCATCAATCGATGAACTTGTTTAGTTTGCATGATTTAATTACAGATAAAGGGTATCAGCCTCTTATAAATCAAATTGTAGATGGGTTCACTGAAATAAGGTTGATTGGTTGCGCTTTAGGTAGACAGCAACATATGTTAAAAGCCTTGTCTGTGTATTTTGGTGGTCAAGATCACAGCCGGCCTGTTGTTAAAGCACCAGTTAAACATGTATATCTCAAACAAAATGAAGATTTAAAATCGGGCCATATTTATTCATTTGATGTACCTTGGTTTATCAGTAACAGTGCTCAATTTGATTCATCGAAATCTGAACAGTTTGGTATTGAAAAAGGCGAATGGAAATCACAGTTGATTGAGATTTCATTCAACATCCCAGACAGCACATTTGTACACAAAAAATACTTAAAGAAATTGATATCTGAGCAGGTGTTATTGAATCAGTTTTTATCAGATATGGATGTTACTACTGATGAATTTAATTGGCAGCTGAAGTCACTTAAAGGACAGTCCACACAATTGGTTGGAAAGGCATACTTAATAACCACAGAATTTGATTCAGTGGTTCCAGAATGGGTTCAGCCCATCGATTTTGAAGACATTAAAATGGTTTCAGTGGCTAAATAATGAATAAGAAAGTGCATTTTGAAACCCTGGCCATACAAGCCACCGAACCTGTTAATGATGAAACTGGCTCGGTGGCCAATGCCATTTATCCATCGACCACTTTCAGGCGTGAGGATGATGGTAGTTATGCCAGTGGTTTTGTATATTCTCGTAAACACAATCCGAATCGGCAATTACTTGAATCTACATTGGCAAAAATCGAAAACGGAAGCAGGGCATTCGCTTTCGCTTCTGGCATGGCCGCGATCAATACGGTGCTACAAACATTTCAAGCTGGCGATCATGTCATCGTTCCTGATGATGCTTATTATGAGCTCAGAAGAACCTTAGGCGAGTTGTTTGTCAATTGGAACTTGGCACATACTCAAGTTGATATGACTGATTTGGTGGCTTTGCAATCAGCGGTTCGAGAAAATACGCGTTTGATTTGGGTTGAATCTCCATCCAACCCGCTGTTGAAAGTTTCCGATATCAATAAAATTTCAAACATTGCACATCAAGCAGGTGCCTTGTGTGTGGTTGATAACACTTGGTGTACACCCGTTCTGCAAAGGCCTTTAGATTTGGGTGCAGATGCTGTGATGTACTCAACCACTAAATATTTTGGCGGTCATTCAGATTCACTCAGTGGCGCCTTGGTGGTTGGTAAAAAAACGCCTGAAGAATTTGTAGCAAAAATTGCCAATGTACAGAATCTCAGCGGTGCGGTGCCATCTGCATTTGACAGTTGGTTAATTACTAGAGGGGTAAAAACCATGAAGTTGCGTATGATGCAACAGGCGAAAAATGCCCAAGCTTTGGCACATTTTTTATCACAGCATCCACTGGTTAATACTGTACATTTCCCTGATTTACCAAGTCATCCACAACATTTGGTGGCAAAAATACAAACTCCTTTTGGTAGCGGGGCGATGCTTTCGGTTGAAATTGGTGAAGGCCAGCAACAAGCCATGGCTGTCATTGCTCAATTACAATTGTTTACTGCAGCCACTTCATTGGGTGGAGTTGAAAGTTTGGTAGAGCATCGACGATCAGTTGAGGGCTCAGCCAGTACAACGCCTCATAATTTAATCAGGATTTCAGTGGGGATCGAGCACATTGATGACTTGATTGCAGATTGGCAACAAGCGCTTGGTGTTTCATAAGAACCAATTTATTTAATTATTGCATGTGGTGATTTAAACTGTGGATTTTTTGTCGTTGTTCTTTGATGCGGTTTAATAACTTACGGCATAAGCCCACTTTTTCTTCACCTTGGAATGATGCGCGAACCAATTCTCTTTGTAAAAATCTGATCTTTTTCTCGATTGACTTGGCTTGATGAGTCACATGGTTGCGTAACTTCAGTTGTTGGATGACTTGTTGTTGCATGATCTTTACCCCAATAAATTATTTTCTTACACCCTACTATTTTCTTTATTTTGAGGTGAGTTGTATGCAGAGATTGTAGACAGTTGGGGTAAGAAAATATTGACAGAAAACAGAAAAAATCAAAAAACGCTTGCAAATTATAAGCAAGTGTTACAATATTAGCACTATGTTACAAATTTAGCACTATGCAATATTCAGAACCTTACAACAAACTAAGTCGACGTGAACGTCAAATCATGGATTTCATCTTTTCACAAGGTGAGGCCACTGCTCAAGATGTGATGGCAAACCTGCCCAATCCACCGAGTTACTCTGCAGTAAGAACCATGCTCAGTCGCTTGGTTAAAAAGGATTGCCTGAATTTTTATCAAGAGGGTGCTAAATACATTTACCGGCCTATTATGGATACAGGTGCAGCTAAACAAAGCGCGTTAAAAAACGTGATGAAAACGTTTTTTAATGATTCTCCTGCCGCAGCTGTGACTGCACTTTTGGGCATGGAGGAAGATGGCTTGAATGAGGATGAGTTAAATCAGATCATGGTACAGTTAGAAGCGGCCAAGAAAAGAGGTTTGTAAGACATGGATTTAACGGCCACAATCTCACATCCAATGGTTGCTACAACTTTAAAGATGGTGCTTATTTTTATCCTTTTACAAGGATTGTCTCGATTGAACTTAACTGCCAGAAGGCAAGCCAGTCTGTGGCAAGTGGGTTTGGTCATTTTGCTGATTTTACCTGCGCTCAATCAATTTTTTCCAGTGATCGAAATCCCAATACTTACCAGTCAATTAAGTCATGAAACGCCTATCCCAGAGGCTGTTGGTTCTGCACTGAATCCGAATCTAACTACAAAACAAGTGACAGATAACTTATCTCAAATTGGGTTGTTTCCAATAAACAGCATTCTTTTATGGCCTTTGTTATTTATTGGCATGATCAGTGCTTTGTTACTTAGTAAGTTATTGAAACAACTGTGGCAATTAAGACATCTCACACAACAAGCAACCCCCATCACCAATAAGACTTGGTTAAAACAAGCTTATAAGCTCAGCCAACAACTTAATTTAAAGCAACTGCCATTGATTTTACAATCAAATCTTGTCAATTCCCCATCAACCTGGGGCGTGAGAAAGCCAGTCATTTTGTTACCTGATTTGGTGCTTCCATCTGAGGAAAATCTCAGTACTGAATTAAAGGTGATATTGCTGCATGAAATGGCTCATATTAAAAGAGGTGATTGGGTTTGGTTGATGCTGGCAAAAATAACCACAGCCCTATTCTGGTTTAACCCGCTGTTGTGGTTCATAAAACATAATCTGGTTACAAGTTTCGAACAAGCTTGTGATGAATTGGTCTTAGAGCAATCCATCAAGCCCAGTTTGTACGTTGAAACGCTGTTACAGTTTCACAACCAGAAACAAAAACAGTTCTTTGGTGTCGCTACAGGTATGGCCCAACACAGTGCCATGTTTGTTCGCTTAGAACACATATTAAACCCCAAAAAAAGGAGTCAACCCATGCATAAGAACCAACAAAGCTTCATATTTTTAACAGCAATCACCGGATTTGTGTTGATTGCAGTATCCCAATTCACCATGGCTCATCAGGCGGAGCATGTCCCTCAGGTTAAGCCAACAAATAGCCAAATTCATGAGTCTCATGAGACTCATGCGGCAGCACATCCTGCAAGACCATCTATGCCAGTGATGCCTGAAATTAATCAAGAGCTTCCAACAGCTCCAGTTGCACCAACAGCAATTCATGGTGATCAGGAACATCCTACCGCGCCAGTACATCTTGAACATGCACCTGTGGTGGCGCCATCAAAACCTGCACTGCCTGAAGTTCCACATCTAGATCAGCCAGTTTCTGATGATGAACTGCATACAAAGCTACATTTGGCGGAAGCCAAAATAAAACAGTTAGAAGCACACATCGCACAAAAAGAATTACACGCTAAACAACAACATATGAAGCTCCAAAGTGTTATGACACAGGCAGAAAAACAAAAACTTCAGGCACAAATGCAGGCGCTCAGAAACTCAGAGAAAAATGTAAAACAATTGGCTTTAAACTTGTCTCAACAACAAGAAAGGTTAATGGCAAATGAGCACCAAATTCAAACCAGAACAGCACAAAAGAACACCCAAGTACAACAAGCCAGATTACAAGCTGAAGAACTTTTAAGCGATACTCACGACCAAGAATAGAATCAATAAGGAATAAATGATATATCCTGAAG
>JBPOFV010000094.1:0-7166 GCA_051252335.1 Marinicella sp.
TGATGACAGTAGAACCCATATTAAAACGACCCATTTCTTCACCTTTTTTATAGTTGCTTTGTCCTTGTACCAATATATCAGTGACTTGGCTTGCATATGGAGGTGTGATCACACCATTGCAAACTGTTTCAATGCTGGATACTAAAATAGCACCTACATAGACATAGGCTACATGGCCCACTGCTGTGTGAAGGTGATTGATTAATCGTTCATTGCGGGCAAATAAGCGTGGTATTTTCTGTGTGGTCCAATCGGCAACACTGAACAAGCGACCTGGGACATGACGCATAGTTTTGATTTCACAATCTATGGGTGCATGCAAACGATGATAGTCCTTAGGAGACAGGTAGATGGTTATGAATTCGCCATCAGTGAAATCCTCAGTCATTTCAGATGCCAGCAAGTCTTTGATGGTGTAATGGTGGTTCTTGGCTTGAAAAATGAGATCATTATCAATGGTTCCCATTTGTGATACGACACCATCAACAGGAGAGACGATACTACCAGGAGCTTCATCTATGGGCCTAACGCCGGTTTTTAGCGCGCGAGTAAAGAACGCATTGAAATGTTCATAGTCATTAAAATCTTTAGATGCTGCTTCATCCATATTGATGTTAAATGTTTTAATCATCCGGTTAAATGTAAAGTTTTTGATGGGCTTGAATTTTATCCGCATCAAGTGATACATCAGGCGGGACAACAATCTATGTGGCAGGATATATTGAAACAACAAGGCCATAGTTTTCATGTCGACTCCATCAATTGCATTAAATCATGGCTTATCAATTCAACATCGTGTGGAGCAGTGAAAATACCTATACGTTGTCCTTGTTGGTTAAGAATAAATAATGATGAGGCATGATCTACATCATAAATTAAATCGCCAACCTGATGCTCGGCAACCTTATAGGCCACACCCAATTGAGAGGCCAATGAAAGAATATTGGCCGCGTCACCCGTAAGGGCATGAAATTCTGGATTGAAAAAATTGATGTATTCTTGCAAAACTGCTGGTGTATCACGATCGGGATCAACAGAGATGAAGACAAACCTGGGACTTTTGATGTCAGCGGCTTTTAATTGTTTGTCAATTTTTTGCATGTCTAACAAGGTAGTAGGGCAAATGTCAGGACAATGTGTAAACCCAAAGAAGACCACAGAATACTCACCTGCAAAAGCTTCTGCTGGCCAATCTTCACCTGCCTGGTTGGTTAAACTAAATCCAGAAAAAGATTTGGCTTGGGGAAATAGTTTCAATGCTTTGAAATTGTTTTCAAGCTGCCTTGAGTCAGAATTGTTGTCACAGCCCATCAACAGTAAAAATGAGATCAGTGTGATGAGGGTGAATTTGATAGATTTTTTATTCATAAATGGTGTTTTAACCATTGACCTGATTGTTAAAAACAGGCATTGTATAACTTTTTTGCTCCAGACGAAATAAGTGCCGACACTGCTTAAGGAAATATTCAAACAATCTACCGACTATTTGGCTCAACAAGACGTCTTCTATGGGCATGGTGTTGAGCAGGCTGAAGATGAAGTTGTGCTTTTGATGATGCATGTTTGTGCTGTGGACTTTGCAACGTTGAATTCCAGTGCAGACCAAGTCATGGAAGACCATCAAATCAAAGAGGTTCAAGCCCTTTTACAACAACGTGTGAAAGAAAAAATACCCATGAATTACCTGATTGGATTTGCGGTGTTCGCTGGATTGAAATTTAAAGTAGATGAACGTGTATTAATTCCCAGATCTCCATTTGTTGCATTGATTGATCAAGGATTTCTTCCTTGGGTGGATTTAGATGAACAGAAACATGTGATGGACTTATGTACAGGTTCAGGGTGTATTGGGTTGGCCATTGCGCATTATTATCCAAACGTTGAGGTTGATTTGGTTGATATATGCCACAATGCCATTACATTGGCTGAAATCAACACCAAAAATTTAAAGCTTGAACAGCGCGTCAAATCCATTGAATCTGACCTCTTTTCGGCCCTGGATCAAGCTGTAAAACACAGTTATGATTTAATTGTTGCCAACCCTCCATATGTAGATGAAGAGGAGTATCAGAACTTACCAGCTGAATTCATGCATGAACCCAAAAAAGCATTGGTAAGCCATATGCAGGGAATGGAAATTCCTGTCAATATTCTGCTGCAAGCGCCTGACTTCTTAAATGTAGATGGTTATTTATTTATGGAAGTGGGTTATAACGATGAAGTTCTCAGTGCGGTCTTACCTCAGGTAAAATTTGAATGGCTAGAATTAACTGCTGGAGGACAAGGTATTTGTGTTTTTAGTCGTGCTGATTTGTTAAAGTATCAGTCTGAATTTAAGGAGTTTCTAAGATCTCATGTCGGATAATACATTTGGAAAAGTTTTGCGGTTCACCTCTTTTGGAGAATCTCATGGCAGCACCATCGGGTGTGTGCTTGATGGGTTCCCGCCAGGTATGCAGATTACGCCTGAAGAAATTAAAATAGAGTTGAAGCGCAGAGCTACAGGTCAATCACGTCACACATCGCAACGCAAAGAAAAAGATGATGTACAAATCGTTTCAGGGGTTTTTGAAGGTGTTACGACGGGTCATCCCATTGCATTGATTATTGAAAACACCGATGCACGAAGCAAGGATTACAGCAACATTGCAAATCAAATTCGACCAGGCCATGCTGATTTTTCCTATTGGAAAAAATATGGCATTCGCGATTATCGAGGCGGAGGACGTTCATCAGCGCGAGAAACAACCATGCGGGTGGCAGCCGGTAGTTTGGCACGTAAGTGGTTGAAACAAAACCATAATATCAGCATCACAGCATGGCTGTCTCAGTTAGGTGATATCCAATTACAGCCTGGTGATCTGAGTCGCATTGATGACAGTCCTTTCTTTACAGGCGAAATTGATAAAGTGCCAGAGTTAGACCAATACATGGATTCATTACGGAAGTCTGGTGATTCTGTGGGTGCAAAAATCAGTGCCAAAGCAGTCAATGTACCAGCCGGCATTGGTGAACCAGTCTATGGCAAGTTAGATGCTGAATTGGCATTGGCCATGATGAGTATCAATGCCACCAAAGGAGTTGAAATTGGTGCTGGATTTGATTCCATTGCTCAAAATGGCTCAGTACATCGCGATGAAATCATCGATGGTCAATTTGACAGCAATCATGCGGGTGGTATTTTAGCTGGAGTTTCAACCGGTCAAGATATAACGCTCAGTGTGGCATTTAAACCCACTTCATCATTACGTATTCCCGCCCAAAGTATTGATATCAATGGACAAGCCATTGAGGTGGTAACCAAAGGACGTCATGATCCTTGTGTTGGAATCAGGGCAACACCCATAGTTGAAGCCATGATGGCATTGGTAATCATGGACCATATCATGCGACATCATGCACAAACGCAATCTCACAATACACACACGTAACAGTACATAAATCAAACACAGAAATATAAATCAAAATAATATGATGACTAGAAAATACAATGTAGCAGTGGTAGGTGCAACTGGCGCCGTGGGAAAAACCATGCTATCCATACTTGAAGAAAGAAATTTCCCGATCGATCAAATTTTCCCACTGGCCAGTGAACGCAGTGCAGGTGAACTCATTGATTTCAATGACAAACAAATTAAAGTGGGTAATTTGGCTGAATTTGATTTTGCTCAGGTTGACTTGGCTTTGTTTTCTGCTGGTGGTTCTGTGTCGGCTCAGTATGCGCCACAAGCAGCAGCAAAACGCTGTGTAGTGATAGACAATACCTCTCATTTTAGAAATGAAGAAAACATTCCCTTGGTTGTTCCTGAAGTGAACCCTGAGGCGATTGCTGATTATAAAGAAACTTATATCATTGCCAATCCAAACTGTTCAACCATTCAAATGTTGGTGGCTTTGGCCCCTATACACCGACAAGTTAGTATTGAACGCATCAATGTAGCAACTTATCAGTCAGTGTCAGGAGCCGGCCAAAAAGGAGTTGATGAATTATCACAGCAGACTCAATCATTGTTAAATTTCAAACCATTAAAAATCAATGCTTTTTCTCAGCAGATCGCATTCAATGTAATCCCTCATATTGACGATTTTCAAGACAATGGCTACACCCGAGAAGAAATGAAAATGGTGTGGGAGACTCAAAAAATATTAGGTGATCGCAGTATTTTAGTGAATCCAACATGTGTGCGTGTGCCTGTGTTTTATGGCCATGCAGAAGCAGTCCACATAGAAACACGAGATAAAATATCAGCTCAAGAAGTTAAACAATTGATGAAAGACAGTGCTGGAATAGAGCTGATGGATGATCCTCATTCCTTGGTATATCCCTCACCAGCAGTCAACTCAGCAGGTAATGATCCAGTCTATGTAGGAAGAATTCGTGAAGATATTTCATATAGAAATGGCCTGAATCTATGGATTGTGTCAGATAATATCCGCAAAGGTGCGGCATTGAACAGTGTGCAAATAGCAGAAAAATTAATAAAAATACTGGATAAAGAGTAAGTTAGCTGACTTTTTTTAGACAAATTCTTGGATTTTTATTGTAGAATTAGTTACCATCAATAACGATAACTTAATAACACTAAATATACTAACGTAAAAAGCATTGGGTAAATTATGAAGCAAAAACTGATTTTATTGACCTTGGTCATCGGCTTAACCATAGTCTCACAGTCATCATTCTCATTAGGTTTGGGTAAAATTCAAGTGTATTCAGCGCTAGATGAACCATTGGTTTCCAGCATTGATTTATTAGCCAATGCAGATGATGAGCTATTGAATTTAAATGTCAAGCTAGCCAGCAGCGAAGATTACCAAAAAGTTGGGTTAGATAAATCATTTGTACCAGGTAACATCATGGTCAGTTTTGATGAGGATAACCCATACCGCATCAATGTGACTTCAAATGGGCCAGTCACTGAGCCTATTGTTAGTTTGTTATTAGATGTTAATTGGAATAATGGTCGAATCCTCAGAGAGTTCACGGTGTTGTTAGATCCTCCTGTTTATGACACCATCAGCCCGAATGTACAATTGAATCAAGCGGTTGTTAAACCCATGGAAGATAACAGCATTCAGGCAGTTGAAGAGCCTGAAGTCGTTGAGAATACAGAGACCACAGTTGATGCAGTTGATGTATCACCCAGTATCGAACCAGCTGTTGAAGAATCAACAACATATACCAATGAAGATTTAGCCGCTTATGAAGAAGAAGTTGCTGAGCCTGAAGTGAGCTATTCGAATACTTCATCTGAAGTCTTGGTTGAAGCCGGAGATACCTTATGGAGAATAGCCAACCAAAACAAAGTGGGTGATTTATCTGCACATCAAATGATGATGGCGATTTATAACAACAACACCGATGCATTTATTGATAACAACATCAATAAACTCATCAAAGGCAGTTCATTAACCATACCAACTGCAGAAGAAGCCAGAAACATTGGATTCTCTGAAGCGTTGGCACAAGTTGAGTCCCACCATCAATCGTGGGCACCTGCTCAACAAGAATACAGCTCATATCAAACTGAGAGCTACACAACTGAAGAAGTTAATGATGAGCCCACTGGACTTGATTATGGGGTTCAGTTATCAGGTAATGACAGCGATGGTTCTGACAGTGGTCAGTCTAATTCAGATGAAGGTTCTGCCACTGAAGTTCAGGCCATGGAAGAAGATTTATTCAACAAAGACAGTGAAAACACTGATTTGAAAGAAAGAATTTCTGAGTTAGAAGACATTGTTGAATTACAGCAAGATGCCATTGAAATTAAAGATGATGGTTTATCAAATTTAGAAAATCAACTAGCCAGTGCAGAAGATACGACCGATGAAGTCTTGGCTGAAGGTACTGATGCAGTTGAAGCCCTTGAAGATGATATTTGGGATGGTGTTGATGAAGTTGAGTCAGCCACAGATGAGGCAACAGATGAATTAAGCTTGGCCATTGATTCAGTTGCAACTGATGGAACCACAGAAGATGGTATGACTGAAGATGATGCCGACAATGCGTTAGATACAATGGTTGATGCAGTCGATGAAGATGAGAGTGTGGTTGAAGCACAACCAGAACCAGAATCTACCAGCCCACCTAAATTTGGTGGTGCAACTGAAGAGTCATTTGTTGATAAAAGCATTAACTGGGTTATGGATAATTTGAAGTGGGTTTTGATGGGATTGGTGGGTTTGATTCTGTTGATATTCTTACCCAGAGTCTTAAGAAGCAGTGATGACGGTGATGACACGAGCTTTTTAGATGACATTAAGGGCAGTGACCAGAATGAAGATTCGAATGAAGATGTTGAAGACATTGATTTGGAAAATCGAGACAACAGCAGTGATGACACCAAAATGAACAAACCATTAGACCTGGAAGATGAAGAAATCGACAGCGAAGATGATGTATTGGCAGAATTGGATAAAAGCATTGTGTTTGATGAATCCAGTGATGATGAAGATGAATCATTAAGTGAATTTGAAGGTGAAGTTGAAGATGAAACAGAGACTGAAACCGCAGAAGATGATGGGTTTGATGTAGCTGGATTCTTGAATGACGATGAAGACAGCAATACATCAGTAACTGCTGATCATTCAGCAACCTTAGCAGATGTATCATTTGATGATGACGATGAGTCGAATGACGAAGTTAACACCGGTGAAGATTCTGATGATGAGGATGAATTGCAGTTTGATGAGATTGATTTAGACTTTGATGATGATTTAGAGGAAGTGGCTTCAAGTGTTGAGGATACTGTTGATGATGTTGTTGAAGACCTAGAAGATGTAACAGAAGATCTTGAAGACATGTCTGAAGAAGCAGTTGGAGCACTTGACGAAGCTGTTGATGAGGTCGAAGCTGAAGCTGATGAAGCCGTAGAAGCTGTTGAGGAAGAGTTTAGTTTTGATGATGATTTTGATTTTGACTTAGATGAAGAATTAGAAGAGTTAGAGCAATCAGATGATGCTGAAGATGATCAGGACCAAAACGAAGATGCAGAAGAATCGGATGAGTTTAACGATATGTTAGATATTTCTGAAGATGCTGAAGAATCATTTGAAATTATTGAGGAAGAAGAGGTAGGTATGGACGAAGAAATTGATTTAGGTTTAGAGGATTTGTTAGAAGATGCAGATGCCATTGATACCAAGCTTGACTTAGCTAAAGC
>JBPOFV010000095.1:0-7131 GCA_051252335.1 Marinicella sp.
CGGTGGTAGTGGTGACTTTTTTGGCAGCGATGTGGCCATAGAGGGTGATGTCATTATGGTTGGAGCTGTTCAACATGATTTGTCAGGTTCGGTATTTGTTTTTGAGTTTGACGGCACTGATTGGAATGAAACTCAGATACTAAAGCCTAGCTCACCAACCAGTACCAATTACATTCGATTCGGCCAATCAATCAGTTTATCGGCTGGTCGATTGATTGTTGGTGCTCGACATGATCCTGAAGTTGGAGGAGCAGGTTTTGTCTTCGAAGATGATGGAAATAGTTGGGTTCAAACACAAAAATTGACCGCATCAGATGGCGCGATTCAGGATAATTTCGGTTGGTCGGTTGATATTTTTGGATTCACTGCAGTCATTGGTGCCACACGAACAAGTGATGGCATGATTCAAGATGGCTCTGCCTATGTATTCAAGTTGAATCAGAACAATAACGAATGGGAAGAAATCCAAAAGCTCAAAGCCAGCGACCCTCAGGATAATATGTATTTTGGTGAAACAATTGAGGTAAATGATAACCATCTGTTAGTTGGCTCCAGAGATGGGAGTAATGGATTTAACTCAGGTGCGGCTTATTATTTTGCTTTTGATGGTAATACTGATGAATGGACTTTTTCCCAGAAATTTACCGGCAGTGATACAGTAAGTGGTGATAACTTTAGTCAGGGTATGAGTCTTAATGGAAACACCGTGGCTATTGGCGCATTTCAAGATGATGACCTGGGTGTTGTTAACAGTGCAGGTTCTGTTTTTGTTTTTGAATTTCAGGATCCTAATTGGGTTGAAACACAAAAAATTATGCCAGATGGTCTGGCATTTCAAGATGGTTTTGGTATTTCTGTCGCCATCGATGAATTCAATGATAGGTTGTTTATTGGTGCGACTGGTGATGATGACGTGGCCAATGGATCTGGCGCGGCGTTTGTTTATGATTTCAACGTTTCCACTTGGGAACAATCACAGAAACTATTGGCTGTAGATGGTGCAGTTAATGATAACTTTGCCTATGCTGTTGATATTGATGGTACTACGGCAGTGGTCGGTGCTCAACGAGATCCAGACTTGGGGGAAGATTCAGGGGCTGTTTATGTTTTTGATTATGACGGTGCTCAATGGAGTCTGACGCAGAAATTATTCCCGAACGTACCGGTAGCTTCTAGTTATTTTGGTTCAGATGTTAGCATCAGTGGCGACTGGATGGCAATCAGCGCTCATGTGCCAGATGGTGGTTATGTCTATTTGTTTAAGAATAATGCTGGTAGTTGGCAGGAGATGCAAAAACTGACGTCAAGCGATAATGCCACGGGAGATTTTTTTGGACGTTCGGTTGATTTAGATGACAGTCGACTGGTAGTGGGTGCCTCCTTTGATGATGATAATGGTTCGAGTTCTGGTTCGGCGTATGTTTTTGACGAAGCCGGTGGGGTGTGGAGCGAGATTGATAAACTGATACCTGATGATGGTGCTAACAATGATAATTTTGGCCACGCTGTGGCAGTTCATGGAGATCGTGTAGTTGTTAGCGCAATTAGAGCCGATACCAGCATTGCTGATACTGGTGCAGCTTATGTATTTGAGTTAGATAACGGCATGTGGAATCAAACCGAAAAATTAATTCCGTCTGATGTTTTCGATGGTGGTTTTTTTGGTATTGATGTGGCATTACAAAATCAATGGGCTATGGTAGGGGCTTCTGGTGATGATGAATTAGCCAATAATTCTGGAGCCGTTTACGTATTTGAATTTGATAACAATTTATGGTTTGAATCACAAAAAATCAATCCCACAACCGGCTCGATTTTTGATCGTTTTGGGATTAGTATTGATATAGATGGTAACCGGTTAATAGCTGGGGCAGAAGGTCGTGATACCGCAGCAAGCAACGCTGGCGCAGTGTTCAGTTATGAGTTTAACGGTGTGAATTGGTCATTTGATCAAGAATTAACCGCAGGTGATGCAAGGGCAAATGATTTCTATGGTAGAGCAGTGGCAATTTTTGGTAACCGTGTCATAGCTGGTGCTCCAGGTGATGATAATAATTGGGTTGATGATGGGGCGACTTATATCACCAATATCGCTAATCGCTATGACATCATAATCAATGTAACTGGTTTATATGAAAGAGTCACAATTGGAGATTCCAGCCGCAGCCCAAACCGCGTTACTTTTACCAACGCCGGAGACAGTGTTGAATTTATTGGTGGTGTCACCCCAACTCAATTAATCATCAGTAATTTAGCGGATGATGAGCCGTATGAATTAATCTATGGCGGTGACCCAACTTACCCAAATCAATTTTGTACCTATGACCCAGGTTCGGCACCGATTACAGGCGTGATTAATGATGCAGATGTGGTGGTGAGCATGAGTTGTGATTATTATGAGTATGCATTAAGTGTTGATGGCAAGTTTTTAGCTCCTGGAACCAATGCAGTGGTGAGTAACCAAACCGGTGAACAAATCACTGTTAATTCGGGTGAAGTGGTTGCATTCCCAACATTACTCGATGATGGTTCTGTTTATCAATTAACCGTAGATACTCAGCCAAGCTCACCCAGTCAAACCTGTACATTTTTCAATGATGGCTATTACTGGATGCAAGCTGCGACTACAGAATTTCTTGATTGTGAAATTAATCAGTTCAGTGTTGGTGGCTCTGTAACAGGCCTGTTGGCAGGTAATGAATTTATCATTCAAAATAATGAAGGCGATGATTTATTAATTTCTGAAAATGGTGAATTTGTATTTGCTACAGTATTGGATGATTCGAGTACTTACGAAGTGTCAATATCACAACAGCCACAAGGTGGTCCGATTCAAAACTGTGTCGTCAATAATCAACAAGGAAATTTAGCTGGCGTTAACATCACCAATGTCCAAATTGAATGCCAGTTGGGTGATGACTTTATTTATCGCAGTGGTTTTGAGGCAATTAACCCAAATTAAATTCAATTCGGAATATGTGTTGTTCGTTGACATGCAGGTAATCTAAGGTGGCGTGATTATCGTGGCAGAGTTGTCGGCAGATGTGTAAACCCAAGCCTGTACCACGGTTGTGTGTTGTAAAGAATGGCTCAAACAAGTTCTTGAGTTTTCTTTCATCGAAAGCTTTGCCGTTGTTTCTGAATTCGATGATTTGGCCGCGGACCATCATTTGTAGCTCGTTATCAGTGCCATGCTTGATGGCATTGGAGGCTAGATTCCACACCACTTGTTTAAAATGATCTGGATCAAATTCTATGGTGGCATCTTTGGCGGCAATGATTTGGATTTGTTTGGATTCAGCAAAACCTTGTTCAAGTAATTGTTGTTTGGCGTAGGTCAGATATTCCGAAATGTTCAAGGTTTCTGATTTGGCTGTTTTGCGTTTTGACATCTCCAGGATGTCTTCAATGATGTGATTGGCACGTTTAGTTTGGTTGACAATGATCTCACTGATTTGTTTGTCCTGATCTTTTAAGTCGGGTGATTCAACCAATAATTCTGCAGCGGTACTGATGGCAGCCAATGGATTCCGAATCTCATGCGCAATTGATCCAGACAATTTACCTAAAGAAGCCAAATTCAATTGTTGTGCCGCTTTTTTCAGGAAGCTGGAATCTTCAATAAACAACACGCCAAAATTTTTCTCCTCAGTCACAGATGCTTTGCGTAAATACAAGTCCATGCCATTAGGTGCATGGTAGACCGCACCATCCTTGTTACTTTTGATGTATTGTTCTATTTCTTCTGGAAAAAAGATGATGTCACGCATACCCAATAATTTCTTTGCTGATTCGTTGGCATGCAAGATCACATGGTCGTTCTGATAGACAATCACCCCATTGGTTAATTTCTCAATGATGATTTGGTTCATGTTTTCTAATCCAGTGATGGTTTTGCGTTGGCTTTTATACAATTGCAAGGTGCTGGTATAAGAAATGGATTGTCTGATTCCCAATAATGCGATGACATAATACCCTAAGGCATGTAAAAGACGACTTGAATCGTTGACGGATTCTTGTTTACTGAAATCAAAGACCTCAGGTAACAACCACAACAGTATGGCGGCCAATGTTGGCGCCAAGAGAATGAAAAATGCTTTGCGAAACAAAATGGCTGCAGAGCCAATGGCCAATACGGGTAGTACTGCCAAACCTTGGGTGAAGCCGTTGGTGGCATAGGCCAAAAAGATCAGTATGACTAAGTCTAGGAAGAGGGTGAGTTTGCTGACAGAGATGACTTTTTCTTGTTGGCTGACATAAGTGATAATCATCAAAGCAATTGAGAGCACCAAATAAATTTCAACCAAATCAGCAGCGAATGTATGAAATTCAGCCACCGGATAAAATTCAGCGACGCTTTCATTGTTCAACAACATAAAGAAAAACAGACTGGCAAACAACCTGAATAAATTCAGGTACCTGAGGTTTTTCTTTTCAAGTTGAAATAGTTTTTCTTGGTCGTCGTTGCGAATCATTGATTCATTGTAATCACTTAGTCATCAACTTGTGAATAACTTAATACACTGCTTTTAATTTGTTTGCTGTAGTATTGCTGCCCATCTTTGCCTTTGACATCAATCTTTAATCTGCGGTCAGACCTGGGGCCTGAGAAAGAGAATTTACAATAATTATGCTCATTTACTATCGACCCTGGAACCAATCTTGGGTTGTCAAGATCACCACCTGATTTGCTTGAGTGCGTTCCAGCAGTTAATGGTGAACAAGTGATTTCATACAGCGGGTAGGCGCCAGGCCGGTCAGCACGTAACAATTCAGTGTGGTGTTTGTCGCCGCTAAGAAATATCACGCCAGTGATTTTATTGTCATCCAGCCATTGCAGAAAGGGGTCTCTTTCATGTCGGTATTTATCCCAGCCCTCATAGTCATGATGGTTGTTCAGCATTTGTCCGCCACCGACGATAAATTTAAATGGAGCATAAGACATCAGCAAACTGTTCTTTAACCAATCCAACTGGGCTTGACCATAAAATATTTTATCGGGTCCATCGGGTGCATTTTCATGTGATTTATTGAATCTATTGTCCATCAAGAAAAATTCAATGTCGTTATAACTGGCTTTGGTAAATACACCCGGCTGTTCAGGCATGCCGTAACTGGGGTTGGGCCAGTAATGTTTAAAAATATCCAATGCTTTTTGTTTGAAGATAAATTCAGACCCAGAATTATTCGGTCCAAAATCATGGTCATCCCAGGTACCATAATTAACGAATTTTTTATACACATCTTGTAAATGTGGTTGTGCTCGATCTCTTTTTGGGCGGTGTATCATTGATTGTTCAGCATCGAAATCCACTTCGCGGTAATACCAGTTGTCACCAATCCATAACATCACATCAGCATCTTCAGTGGCGATTTGGGCAAAGATTTCATGTTCGCTGCCATAAGGATTACCAGGGCGATCATAGATGCTTTCATTCTCAAAATTACAAGAACCAGCCATCACGGAAAAGTCAGGTGGATCGGTCCGCCATTGCCAGAGGGTTTGGGTGGTGAATTGATAATTTTCTTTGGGCTTTTCTGTTCTGCCATTTATTTTTAGGTTATATGAGTATTCAGTTCCGGGTTCCAAGTTGGCTAAGCGGAATGTATGCGTGTTTCCATAGTTCTCATTAACAGTTGCAGTGATCGACTTTTTGGATTTAACTTGGCCTTTTAACCAGTAATTAAGGGTCACTTCACCCTTTTCTGGCGATTGAACCCAAATATTGGCAGCTCTTAAGGCCACATGTCCTAACATCGGTCCGGCCGATAATTTCTTGGCATCTATGGCAGTACTTATGAGTAGCGAGGTGATAAGAATTAGATTTTTCATCATTTAATATTACTGTTTTTAACGGAATCTTCACAAAAGGCTTTTACCATACGCCTTCATGTGAGAAAATACAAAGTGGATTTTTTCAGAGAGGCTTAAAATAAGCGCCATTTTCATCAAACGTTCGTTTCATACGAATGCTTGTATTTGCGTCTATTAAGTCATTATGTTTATTTAAATAGGTTTTTGCAATGAGAAATATGAAACAAGTTAAATGGATGGTTGCGGTATTGATGATCGCAGTTTTACCATGGGGTGTTACATTGGCTCAAGAAACAGCTTCGTCAATCAACGGCACTATCGTTGATTCTTCGGGTAATGTTTTATCTGGTGCCACAGTAATCGTGACTCATGAGCCAACAGGCCAAGTCAAAACATTGACCACGAATGACCAGGGTCGTTATGCTGCTCGAGGCTTGCGTACAGGTGGTCCTTATAAGATAGAAGTCAGAAATGGCGGATATTCAGATGCTGAAGAAAGTAATATTTTCATCAAATTAGGTGAAGATCGTGCCATTGACGCGGTATTGGTTGAAGATGCGATTGCATTGGATACGGTTACTGCCGTAGGTGTAGCTGCACAGTCAGCCACTTTTAACCCTGATAACATGGGTGCAGGATCAAGTTTTACTCAAGAGCAAATCACCAACTTACCAGCTACTGATAGAGATGTTCGTGATTTCATTCGTTTGGATTCTCGGGTAAATTTAAGAGATTTTGAAGGAGGAATTTCTGTTTCTGGTGTAAACAACCGATTTAACAACTTTTCAGTTGACGGTGTAGGTGCAAGTGACCCATTTGGTCTTGAGCCTGGTGGATTTACAGGGCTGTCTCAGCCATTTTCATTGGACACTATCGCTGAGTTAAATGTGCAATTGTCCCCATATGATGTGACTTTGGGTAATTTTACAGGTGCAAGTATTAACGCTGTCACTAAAAGTGGTACCAATGAATTTTCAGGAAGAGTTTCTTATTATTTCGGCGATGAGAGTTTGGCCAGAACGGATGATGATTTTTCAAATGAAGTTTATTCCGTCAGTGTCGGAGGCCCAATCATAAAAGACAGGTTATTTTTCTTTGTTTCATATGAAAATGAAGAAAGAACTAGGTTGGCTAATGAATTAACATTGAGTCAATCTGGACTTGATGATTTGGCGCGTATTCAAAACATTGCAACCAATGTTTGGGGATTTGATGCCGGTACTTTCCAAGCACCTTCAAATCAAATTGCTGAAGAAGAGTCGTTGTTGGTTAAGTTAGATTGGAACATCAATGATTTTCATCGTGCATCGTTAAGA
>JBPOFV010000096.1:0-7082 GCA_051252335.1 Marinicella sp.
GAACCATATCATTTGGTGCCCGCAGAAGCGTCAATGAGAACGGCACATCATCTTCATCGCTAGACCAATTTACCGGAACAGTGCCTTACATCAAATTTAAACATAACCTCTGAATTCCAGCGCTAAACCCATCAATCTACAGCATCACATGCCTCCAATAAATCGCTCTGTTTGCTTGTTAATTATCATATGCCTTTCAGTTTCCTGTAGCCAAAGAAAAAACATCAAACAACATGGTGCCATTGAGTTGGCAGACTTATCAAATCATACAAATTTTCAATTAACTGGAAAAATGTCATTTTCTGATGGCCAAGAAGGAGGCTCAGGACGTGTGAATTGGATACAAAATAATGGGCTGATCAATGCCACACTGAAAGCGCCCTTGGGGAGCAAAAGTTGGCATATCATTGAATCTGAAACACAAGCTAAGTTAATCACAGAGCAGGGTGATGTCATATATGGTGATACTACTGATGTGATATTAAGCGATCAATTGGGGTGGCAAGTTCCCTGGCAACAATTGAAAACTTGGGTACAAGGAAAACCTCATGATGATGAGTTGGCAAAGATCATTTGGTCAGATGACGCCTACACATTATCCGAAGGTGGTTGGCAAATTGAATACAGTAAGTTGAAGCAGTATCCTGTGGGTGTATTGCCGCATAAAATGATGGCCAGGAATAATGATTATTCCATTAAGTTGGTGGTTAAACAATGGAGTTGGTAACGCAGCGTTTATTAAGCCCAGCAAAAATAAATTTGATGCTAAGGATACTGGGACAAAGAGCAGATGGTTATCACCAATTGCAAACTTGTTTCCAGATTTTAAATTGGGGTGATCAAATGCAATTTGAACCACGCCCTGATTATCAACCCCGCCAAATTGAAATTTCAGGCTTTGGTGAATTAGAAAAAGAAGATAATATAATATTCAAAGCAGCTCAACTGCTTAAACCTTGGGCTGTAGGGCAATCAGCTTGGCACATTGATGTAGAGAAAAATATCCCCCTTGGAGCAGGGTTGGGCGGTGGTAGTTCAAATGCAGCAACCACTTTAAAATTTCTGAATCAAGCCTGGCAATGTGATTTAAGTACTTTTGATTTATTGGCCATGGCGATAAAATTAGGTGCTGATGTGCCTATTTTCATATTGGGTCAAGGTGCATTGGCGACAGGCATAGGCGAAGAATTGTCACCGATGTCATTTGATTCACCCTATGTGTTGTTATTGATTCCTGACTGTCATGTCAATACGGCTGAACTTTTTAGCCATCCTTCATTGAATAGAAATCAAATCAATTTAAAACTTAAGCAGATTCAACAAAGGTCATTTTGGATCAATGATTTTTTTCCGGTGGTCTTACAAAAATTCCCGCAAATCAACAGCATTTATCAAGCGCTAAAAGGTCAAATTGATCTTCGTCTATCAGGGTCTGGAGGCGTGATGTTTGCATTATTTGACGAGGTAGAAGAAGCTGAAGCAGCCTTACAGTTAGCCAGGACACATTGCCAAGCATTTTTGGTACAGCCAAATGATGTATCTGATCAGTCTAGTTAGAATATTACTTGAGACAAATCAAAGGCTGAAAAAAACCTTAAAAATATAGATTTTTGGCTTTGCAATAAAAATTTATCTGGTTATAATATGCCGCCTTTGACGCTGATTGTGAAGCGTTAGAAGTAAAAGAGTTTGGCACTTATAGTCAACTCGCGAATTGGGATGTCGCCAAGCGGTTAAGGCACCAGGTTTTGATCCTGGCATTCGCAGGTTCGAGTCCTGCCATCCCAGCCATATTACTGTGATGCCTGCGTCTAACGCAGGCTTACTTTTATCTGAGGCTGAATAATGTTCGATCGTGGTATCAGGTTGTTTTCAGGCAACGCCAATCCCGCATTGGGCCAAAAAATTGCTGATAATTTAGGCGTTCCATTGGGGCGTGCTAAAGTGGGTCGATTCAGTGATGGAGAGGTATCTGTCGAAATCCGGGATAATGTACGAGGTCAAGATATATTCTTGATTCAACCTACATGTCGCCCAACTGCTGATAATTTTATGGAATTGGTGGTGATGGTAGATGCACTGAAAAGAGCTTCTGCCCGTACAGTGACTGCAGTTATTCCATATTTTGGATATGCCAGGCAAGACCGTAGACCACGTTCTTCACGGGTGCCTATAACAGCTAAAGTAGCTGCCAAGATGATTGCAGCTGTGGGTGTTGATCGGGTTTTAACTGTAGATTTACATGCAGATCAGATTCAAGGTTTTTTTGATATCCCTGTTGATAATGTTTACGCATCACCATTAACACTGGCTGATATGTGGCAACGATTTGACAGCAAGGATGTGACCATTGTCTCGCCAGATATTGGTGGTGTAGTGCGAGCCAGAGCCATAGCCAAAAGGTTGGGCTGTGAGTTAGCCATCATTGATAAGAGACGGCCAAAACCTAATATGGCCAAAGTAATGAACATCATTGGTGATGTCAGTGGCCAAATTTGTATTTTGGTTGATGACATGATTGATACAGCAGGGACCTTGTGTGCCGCATCTACTGCTTTAAAAGAGTGGGATGCCAAAGAGGTTCATGCCTATTGTGTACATCCAGTTTTATCTGGTGATGCGATAAAGAATATTGAAGAGTCAGGTTTAACTGAGTTGGTTGTTACAGATACCATTCCACTCAGACAAGAAGCCATTGACTGTAAAAAGATTCGTCAATTGTCAGTAGCAGAAATGTTAGGTGAGACAATCAGACGTATAGCTAACAGAGAATCTGTTAGCTCAATGTACATCGATTGATTTTATATACAACCGATGATTTATTATGTCCTGGTCGCAAGGACATGTGATTTAGAATAGGAAAATATTATGGCAATTTTTAAAGTAGAAGCCAAACTGCGTGAAGATGTAGGGAAAGGTGCGAGCCGCCGCTTACGTCATGCAGGGCGAGTACCTGTGGTTTTATACGGAGGTGCTAGACCACCTGCAAATTTAACCCTTAACCACAACAAAGTTTTGCGTTTGATTGAAGATGAAGCATTTTTCTCTAGCATCATTGAATTCACTGCAGATGGTGGTAAGAAACAAAAAGTAGTGATTAAAGATGTTCAAAGACACCCAGCAAAACAAGTGGTGTTACATATGGACTTCATGCGTGTTAATGAAAATCGTGAAATTACCATGTTGATGCCATTACACTTTTTGGGTGGTGAAAATTCTCCTGCTGGTAAATCATCTAGAGTGATGATTGATTATCAGATGAATGAAGTTGAAATTACTTGCTTGCCTAAAGATTTACCAGAATTTATCGAAGTTGATGTGGCCCATTTTGATGCGGGTGATAATTTACACTTAAGTGATTTAGTTATGCCTGAAGGTGTAACCTTAACTGCTTTCACCCATGGCGATGATGACGCATACAACGGTGTTGTTGTTTCGACATCAATCATCGGTCAAGTTGAGACTGAAGAAGACGAAGTTGTTGGCGATGAAGCAACTGAAGCTGAAGATACAGATACACCTGAAGGTGCGGCAGAATAATTCTGCTTTCAATTGGTAGGAAAGGATTCAAATCCTTTCCTACTTTCAAATTATATTATTCCCATGCAAGCCATCATTGGATTAGGTAATCCAGGTATAAAATATCAAGCAACCCGCCACAACGCTGGGTTTTGGTATGTTGATGCTTTGGCTGATGCTTTTAATTGTCAATTTAAAGTCGATAAAAAGTTTAAAGCGGAAGTGGCCACACTCACTCACATGGGGCAAAAGCTGTGGCTGGTTAAGCCTCAAACTTTCATGAATTGTTCAGGTCAGAGTGTCATTCCATTTTCGCATTTTTACCGCATTCCAGCTGATGAAGTGTTGGTGGCCTATGATGAACTGGATATACCTGCTGGCACCGCAAAACTCAAAAAAGGCGGTGGCCATGGTGGGCACAATGGTTTGCGTGACATCATTCCTGGGCTGGGCCCTGACTTTAAACGATTAAGGATTGGTATCGGTCATCCCGGTGATAAATCTAAAGTAACTCCTTGGGTTTTAGGTAAACCCTCATTAGATGATTTGATTTCAATCGAACGTTGTATCGATAAGTGTGTTTCTGAAACAGACAATCTGATCAAAGGTGATTGGGACCGAGCCATGAAAAATATTCACACAAATTGACGCAAAAAATTTCCAACTAATTTGGTAAATATTTCATGGTCTACTAAGAATGCATCATGTCCTTTATTTGATTCAGTAATCACAATTTCAGCCTCAATTCCAACATCTTGCATCAAGCCATGTAAATCATGTTGTAACTCTACAGGGAATAGTAAATCAGTAGTTGCACCTATGATTAGCGCTGAATTTAACGAAACATTTGCCAGTGGGTTAGCTTCTTTCCCTTTGGCATACTTATATCCATCAAACCAATCCATTGCACGTGATAGGTATAAATAACTGATGGGGTCAAATTTATGAATAAACTGGTTGGCATGGTGTTCTAGATAACTTTCCACCGGAAACTCAATGCCAAAAGGATGCTCTGGTACTTGTTTCAAACTGCGAGGAAATCTGTCATTCCATTCTACAGCAGAGCGATAACTGAGCATCCCAATCTTTCGTGCAAATTTCATGCCCTCTTCAGGCCAGTTGCTGGCTGAATAATGCCCTTGATTGAAATTTTCATCCTTTAAGATGGCTTCTCTTTGTAATGAGCGTATAGCCGTACTGAAGGGTGGTGATGCCATTCCTGAGGCAATGTGAATTAAGTGTTTGGCATAATCATTGTGATTAAACAGTAAGGCCAAAGCCGACATACCACCCATTGAAGGACCAATAACTGCATGCAGTTGTTCTATTTCCAATGATTGGCACAATAAGACAGCAGTATTAGCAATGTCTTCAAGTGTTAAATCTGGAAAATCAAAACGATATGGATTTCCTGTTTTTGGATTGGGCGAACAGGGTCCAGTTGATCCTTTGCAGCTACCTAATGAACTGGCACAAATAACAAACCAGTGATCTGTATCAATGGCTTTGCCTGAACCGATCATATATTCCCACCATCCTGCTGTATCATGGTCAGAATGTCTGGCTGCATGTGAATCTGCGGAAAGACCCGTGAGGATTAAAATGGCATTCGAGTTGTCGTGGTTCAGTTGACCCCAAGTTTCATAGGCCAATAGGCCTTGATCAATGCGACCGCCACGATGAAATTCGAATGTACTGGGTATATTAAATAACTTGAGATAATTGGCCATACAGTCCTCAATAGAGAACGGCCTGTTAACAAATCAGGCCGTTCGATTGATGGACATTGTAGCAAAGAGGCCTCTTGATAAGAAGCCTCATTGTGATTCAAATGTTCAGATATTATGTGGCATTTCTAAAACGCCTGACATAAATGGCCAGCCCTATTGCAATCGCAGCAAATACCAAGCCATAGTATATAGAAGGACTGGTCAAGCCATTTAGCATGGACCTGATAACTTCTGTACTGGTTTGTTCGGTTGGGTCGAAATCAATTTCATCCATTGTGAAGCCCAATCCGGAAGTGAATGGCGTGGTGGCTTTTGCCATCAGTATGCCTATCGTTTTAAAGACCCCAATTCTTACCACGTCTAAATTAACTAAAGCATTGTACCAATACCACACAAAACCAGCCATTATAGGTGCAAAGACCGCCAACAGAAATGGTCTTCTCTTGGAATATGAAGATGCAAACAACAGCCAGCCATATACTGGCATGGCCCACATGGCTTGAGCTAAGCAGCCGATCATGAATGCCCCCCAGTTGTTAATGAAATTTACGTTGCTCCATAAGATGGTGAACGGGTTGACTCCATTTATTAAGAGTATCAGGCTTAATAATATGAAAAATATTAAGTGACTGATGATGAGCCCTGCGGTAAAGATCAATGGTGCCATTATAGTGGCAGTCAACAATTTTGATAATACAGTTTGAGTATCAGAAACAGGCAATGATTTCCAAAACAAGATACTGCCGTCTTTGCGGTCATCATACAAACTACCCAGTAAGAAAAAGAATATGATGATAAACAACACAAAGTGATATAAGCCAGCAGTAGACATCATGAATATATCAAGGGCGGCTTGGATTTTACTGGGTTCCAAGTTTTCCAAGGATTTAACACCAAATTCAACAGCTTGACCGCTGTTGAGCTTAAGGTCAAATCGGTCAGTAGTAAAATAAATTAATAACAATAAAACACTAAAAACAATACCCATGATGATTGGAGTTTTTAAAAAGGCCCCTCGGTGTTCCCAGTATTCTCGTTGTAACAATGCTTTTAACGTGTTCATACTTGCTCCTCCTCTTGCATCAATGCAACAAATAAATCAGACACCGATGGTCTCTGTACTTCACCTAAAGTTTCAATCACATCTCTGGATGTTGAGTGAAATAGCATGATGTGTTTGCCGAAAACTTTACGCATGGTCAATGGTTTATGGGCCAACGCTTGTTCATAGTTTTCTTGGCTAACCATCACTTCAAAATAGGAATTGGTTAATTCTTCCATATTGGCATTAAGCACGATCTCACCTTCTCGAATGAATACCACATCTGTCAGGATGTGCTCAATTTCTTCAACTTGGTGAGTGGTGATAATGATGGTTCGTTCATTGTCAAAATAATCATTCAGTAAGTTATCATAAAATTGTTTTCTGAATAAGATATCTAATCCCAGTGTCGGTTCATCTAAAACCAAAAGTTTGGCATCGATAGACATAACTATGGCCAAGTGTAATTGAGCTGTCATTCCTTTTGATAATTCCTTAACCTTATGATCCATATTGATTTTAGTTTTGGTTAAAAAGTTCTTGGCTTGCTCAATTGAAAAGTTGGGATGGGTTTGTTCAGTGAAGGACAGCAGTTGAGATACTTTAATCCACTTAGGCAAGACAGCAACATCAGCAATAAAACAAATCTCTTTCATCAAATCAGCTCGTTTCTTATACGGATCGATGCCTAATATTTTTAATTCGCCTTCGCAAGAATCCAGCCCCAATACTGATTTAAGTAAAGTGGTCTTACCAGCACCATTGGGTCCAATAAGGCCCACAATTTTACC
>JBPOFV010000097.1:0-6969 GCA_051252335.1 Marinicella sp.
CCAGAACAGCCTCTGGTTGATGGCATGGTTGATACGCTGACTGCCGCCGGGATAGCTTGTTTTGGACCCAGTGCAAAAGCAGCACAACTAGAAGGTTCAAAAGCCTTTGCTAAAGACTTTTTACAAAGACACCGCATTCCAACCGCATCCTATGGTGCATTTACCCAAGTTGATGCAGCCAATGAATATTTACAGACTCAGTCATTTCCAATTGTCATCAAAGCCGATGGTTTGGCTGCTGGTAAAGGCGTAGTAATAGCAGAAAATTTGGCTCAAGCACAAGATACAGTTGCAGACATGTTGGCTGATAATAAATTTGGAGAAGCCGGTTCTCGGATTGTTATCGAAGAATTTTTAGTGGGTGAAGAAGCTTCATATATTGTGATCGCTGATGGTGAAAACTTCATTTCAATGGCGACTTCACAAGACCACAAAGCCCGAGATAATGGTGATTTAGGCCCAAATACTGGTGGCATGGGTGCGTATTCGCCAGCACCTGTAGTTACCGAGGAAATTAATCAAACTGTGGCTAAAGATGTGATTCAAGCCACCTTAAATGGGATGGCTAAAGATGGCGTGCCTTTCACTGGCTTTTTATATGCTGGTTTAATGATTGACGCAAGTGGCCAAGCCAAAGTGCTCGAGTTCAATGTGCGTTTTGGTGATCCTGAAACACAACCCATCATGACCCGACTGCTAAGTAATTTAGATCAATTGTGCTTAGCTGCCATAGCAGGCCGATTGGATGAAATGGACTGTCAATGGGATGCGCGATATGCTTTGGGTGTGGTAATGGCAGAGGATGGTTATCCATTCAGTTACCAAAAGGGCCATGTCATCAATGGACTGGATCAAAGCAATGAAGACATCAAAGTCTTCCATGCAGGTACAGCCAAAAGTGGTGACCAAGTTGTGACCAATGGAGGTCGTGTGTTGTGTGTATGTGCTTTAGATCATGACTTATTACAAGCACAAAGCAAAGCCTATCAAGCGGTAAAAAATATCTCTTGGGGATCGGAATATTTTCGCACTGACATCGGTTTTAAAGCAGTCAAGTAAAAATGAACTGCAATCACATCACTGCATAGGTCTATTTTCTCCTTTTACAGCTCATTAATGTTAACAATGTTATACTGCGCATTTTAGCGTACAACTGTTAACTGAAATGAATGCAAAAACCGCCAAGTTTTACCCACCTCTAGAAGAGAAAATTAACATTGGTTCTCATGCTTTGGGCTTATTGCTTAGCCTGGTTGGTGTGGTGTTACTCATGATTGAGGCCAATAATCATTCGTTAACCCATTGGTTTGCATTTGTCATTTATGGTTTAAGCTTAGTTATTTTGTATACCGCATCGACGGTTTATCATCGTGCTCAAGCACCAGAATTAAGGAGCAAGTTGAGGGTGGTGGACCATGCAGCCATCTATGTATTGATTGCTGGGTCCTATACACCTTATATGTTATTAACCATGCCAGGGCCCATGGGTTACTCAATTCTAGCAGCAGCTTGGACCATGGCCATACTGGGAATTACCCTGAAGGTTTTCTACACGGGCCATTTTGAAGTGCTGTCTACATTACTCTACATTGGCATGGGTTGGGCCATTGTATTTGCTTTCAAACCATTGGCAGAAAATTTAGCATCAGAAGGCTTATTTTGGTTGATAGCTGGAGGAATTTCTTACACGGTTGGTGCTGTCATTTATGCAATAAAAAAGATTCCCTTTAATCATGCGATTTTTCACTTATTTGTCTTATTCGGCAGCCTAAGTCACTTTATCTCAGTGTATTTTTATGTGACATGATTGCTTCATTGAATGATGTGACAGTCTATAGTGAGGTTTTCCAATCTGGCTAACATGGACTCAGTACCGTAACATTCATGCTGTTCATTGATCACCAATGCTTGTTCAATGCCCATATCGTTTGCTGTTTTGAACCAATTTTTACCTGCCACAACTAGGGCCGTAGCGGCTACATCGGCATCAATCCCTTTATCCGTAATTACAGTAGCTGAGACTATTTGCCCAACCGGCAATCCTGTTATGGGGTGAATAATGTGGGAATAACGTTGGCCATCAAATTCCTTGTACCTTTGGTAGTTTCCAGAAGTAAATATGGCTTCATTACCTGTTATAAATATCTCAGCCACCATACTCCAATCTGAAGGGGATTGAATCGCCACTCGCCATGGAGTTTTGCCTTTTGATCCAACACTACGTAGGTCGCCACCTGCATTAACGATGGCATTTTCAAGGCCATGTTGAGCCAGAATATCAATCGCTTTATCTATGGCATAGCCTTTTGCAATACCACCAAAGTCCAGCCAGACATGCGGATTTGAACTACTTAATTCAAGCTCGTGGATAGACAGTTGATTGACATTCAATTGCTGTTGGATTAAATAGGCAATGTCTTCATTACTGGGTGGGGGAGTCAGTAACGGATAATCATCAGTATGAAAACCCCACAAATGAATCAATTCACCAATAACGGGATTGAATAAGTGATTGGAAAGTTTGGCTTGTTCAATTGACTGTTGGATGAAGCTGGCTTCTTCATCATTCAATTTGGCCGTCCTACCAGCTCTCAATTGCTGGTTGATATCAAATAAACGTCCTGGTTTCCAAGCATGCCATTGATGATGCATCTGATTGAATTCCTGACTAATTTGATCCACTGCAGGTTGAACATTTTTGCTACTTGGATGCCAAATATTGATATCAACCAAGGTACCAAAGACAAATAATTGATGATTGCTGACGGTAGCTGTTGGTGTATTGCATGCAGTCAGAAACAGGCACAAACTAAAAATAATCTGTTTATTAATAAAAACACTGTTGATAATCATTCTCATTACTATTAAAATTCACACACTTATTAATTTTCTTAAATAAACATGAACAATAAAATCATTATTTTAGCACTAACCTGCCTATCTGTGACAGCTTCTGCACAAGAGCAAACACCCAGTATGGAAGATATGTGGAAAATCATACAGCAGCAACAAAAAACCATTGAAGATTTACAAATCCAGTTGCAATCGCAAGATCAAGTGGTGCATGAAAATGCCCAAAAGATAGAGGCTCAGGTTGAAGCTCGTCTTGATGAGCAGCAAGAAGCCATTGCAGTGGTTGCTGATGCAATTGAAGAGCAATCAGGATCTGAAGATCGAGTTAAAATCGGCGGATATGGTGAATTACATTACAACAATTTAGATTCAGGTGATGAAATTGATTTCCATCGTTTTGTGATGTTTTTTGGTTATGACTTTAATGAGAAAACACGATTCTTTTCTGAGTTTGAATTAGAACATGCATTGGCAGGTGATGGAAAACCAGGTGAAGTTGAATTAGAACAAGCTTACATTGAGTATATGTTCAATGAAAGCACCAAAGGTACGGCAGGTGTGAGCTTGGTACCAGTGGGTATCCTGAACGAAACCCATGAACCCAATACATTTTATGGTGTTGAGAGAAATAATGTCGAGAAAAACATCATTCCTTCAACTTGGTGGGAAGCTGGTTTAGGCTTCAATAAGCAGTTCAATGATGAACTGGGATTAGATTTATTCGTTTCTAGTGGCTTGAATACACCGACATCAGGCAGTAAAGCCTTCTTGATCAGAAGTGGTCGTCAAAAAGTGGCTGAAGCAGTTGCTTCTGATTTGGCCTATACTGCCCGGTTGCGTTATAACCCCATGCCGAACTTAAAATTAGCTGCCACTTATCAACACCAAACAGATTTAACCCAAGGTGCATTGGATGTGGCTGCCGATTTATTTGAAGTCAATGCGCAATACAACAAGGGTGGCTTTGGTTTGAAAGCCTTGTACGCCATGTGGGATTTAGACAACAATGTGGATTTAATTAATGCAGCCAGAGCAGAGCAAAGTGGTTATTTCATTGAACCTTCTTACCGTTTTGGTGGGGCCAGACAGTTTGGTGTTTTTGCCAGATACTCGGTGTATAATAACAACGCAGCCGATAACAATTCATTGGATGTTGAACAAATGGACATTGGGATGAATTATTGGTTGACTCCACAAACAGTATTTAAATTTGACTATCAGGATCAAAGTAAAGGCGGATCAGATGATGGATTTAATTTAGGTGTGGGTTATTCTTTCTAAGTAGAATGTATATTTGAAAATATTCAATTTAAAATTAATTGTATTTAGCAGCCTGTTGACTTTAGTGACAACAGGCTGGTCTTATACAGCGGCAGAAAAGGAAAGTATCAATCAATTTCTTGCTCAGCAGTTCAAACAAGATGTGCCCAAACCAGCACGTTTATGGGTTAAGGCGGACATCAAAAAAGGCATCAGTAAAATCCTAAACAGGCCCATTAAACAACTGAGTTATCGGTATTGGCAACAAGCGGGAAAAACCATTTGGTTGTTGGATGAATTAGGTAAAGAGCGTGACATCACTACAGCTGTCGTGATCAAGAATCATGCCATTGCTGAAATTAAAGTGATTGTTTATCGTGAATCTCGAGGTGGTGAAGTGCAAGTGCCTTGGTTCACCAACCAATTTGTTGGTGTCACATCAGATGATCAATGGCAAAGAAATATTGACAGCATCAGTGGTGCCACCTTGTCTGTTAATGCCATGAAAAAGCAAGCTGAACTGGCTTTGTTCTTAAACGAGCAATTGCCATGAGATTACACAAAGTATTCAGAAAAATACACCGTTGGGTGGGCCTGCTGTCTGCACTATGGTTGTTGCAATTAACATTAACTGGATTGTTGTTACAGCATGCAGATCGATTGCAGCTTGGATCCACATTTACCGACAGTCCTGCCGTTTTAAAGTGGTTTGATTATGGTAAAACACAACTGGCCTGGGATTCTGATAATGGTGTTTTTTATCAAATTGATGATGTGGTTTCCTTGGTTGGCAAACAGTTCAAACAAACCGCCCGAACTGTAGCGGCCATGCAAGTCAATGACGACTGGTATGCTGTGACTGAACAGGTGGTATATCACTATAACAAAAATGGTGAACTGGTGATGCAAATTGAAGCTTTTGATGGCTTGCCAACTCCAATTGATAAGGCCGGCTTGACATCATCAGGCTTGGTCATAAAATCTGCTGGGAAATGGGCTGTCATTGATGACACTGGGTTGGTATTGCCCATGAATGATCTTGATGACATCACAATAAGTCAATCAAGAAATCTCACTGATCAAGAACAAAAAACATTGCTGCCATTAGTTTTTAAGGATAGATTGAGTTACGATAAAATTCTGCTCGGCATCCATTCTGGAATGAAAGCATCAGTGCTCCTAAATACCTTGTCTGCATTGGCTTTATTGTATCTTTGCATTTCAGGTATTTACCTGTTTTTTAAACAACCCAAGCGTAAAAATCAGTCAAGAAATTAATTTTTTTCAAAAGCGTGCATCTAAAACCATCAATTAGGACGTCTATATAGACATTACTAATCGCAGAGGTATGCATGCACACAGAAGTTATTGTCTTATTTTTAATTATCGGCTCTTTTGCAGCCATCATCTTGGTTCACATGATGAACAATTACAAAACCAAAATCAAAACTCATGAGCTGTTAGAAAAAAGCATAGAAAAAGGTTTTGATGTCACACCTGAATTATTGGATAAACTCAATAATGCCAAATCCCCTAAGTTCAAGGACTTCCGTCGTGGTATTATTATGTGTGCGATTGGTGCAGCTGTGTTTTGTTTCAGCTGGGTCATTCCACCAGATGACACAGCTCAAGTATTCAGAGGCTTGTCGTTGTTCCCATTTTTCATAGGTGTGGGATTTTTATTGGTATGGCAGATGAACAAATACGAAAATTGAAACTGGTGAATCAAGACACAATCTTGTCACTGGTAAACCGCGTGGTGAATAATAATGACCATGCGGCTTTTTCACGATTGGTACAAATTCACCAATCGATGATACGGCATTTTTTACGTAGGTTAACAGCTGGGAACACATGTTTGGCTGAAGACTTATCACAAGAAGCATTTTTATTGGCCTTTCAAAAAATTCACCAATTTAGCTCAAAGGGCACATTCAGTGCCTGGTTACATACCATCGCGTATCGCTTGTTCTTGAAATCCATTAATAACATTCAAACGGTGGATTTTGATCAAGACAAACACAGTCAATTGATCGATCTTCAATCAACAAGCTCAACAACAGATGCCGATATTTATGCTGAACAATTGATGGCCATCCTCAATTATAAAGAACGAGTGGTCATCACATTGTCCTGCGCAGCTGGCATGAGTCATGGAGAGATTGAAAACGTCACTCAATTGCCTTTAGGCAGTATCAAATCGTTGATCCAACGCGCCAAACAAAAAATAGTCAAATACGCTCAACAAGACCTCAACCCTAAACAGGCTCAATCATGACAGACCCTTTAAAAGACCTTCTCAGTTATCACAATCCCTTAGACGATCTTGAATTTAAGCAGCAAGTATTGGCACGGATTAAAGCAACTGAACAAAAACGACACTTCACCATGATGCTGTTTACAGTCATCGGTTTGTTGTTAAGTGTCATTTATTTATGGTCCGTTTTACCCGTTGGCGTTGCACAGAATTTACTGACACCTACCAATGGTTTGTTATTGTCCAGCATTGGCTTGTTTTTAGTCTGGTTGTGGTCAGAAGAACTGTCTCAAGGGTAGTCAATTTAGCTGCAAGAATTCATGATGTTTTAAATACGAGGCTTCGACTTCGCTCAGCCAGCGGTTGTTTCCTAAATGTCGCGTACTGAGCGGAGCCGAAGTAAATGAAATGTCGCGTGCTGAGCGGAGCCGAAGTAAATGAAATGTCACGTGCTGAGCGGAGCCGAAGTCAATGGAATGTCGCGTGCTGAGCGGAGCCGAAGTCAATGAAATGTCGCGTGCTGAGCGGAGCCGAAGTCAATGGAATGTCGCGCGCTGAGCGGAGCCGAAGTAAATGAAATGTCACGTGCTGAGCGGAGC
>JBPOFV010000098.1:0-6959 GCA_051252335.1 Marinicella sp.
ACCAATGTGTGCTTGTTTCGCCACTTTGCCTTGTTTTTTATAAAAGTTAAACCATTTACCGTTCATACCTCAGCTCCTTATAAATAGCCCCGTCTTTGTTGTTCGAGCTCAATTGAATCAAACAAGGCTTGAAAGTTACCTTCACCGAAGCCTTCATTCCCTTTACGTTGAATAATTTCAAAGAAAATTGGACCAATGGCAGTGTTGGTGAAAATTTGTAACAGTATTTCTTTTTTGGTGGCTTCATCTGCATCAATCAAAATATGATTGCGTTGCATACGTGCCACATCTTCTTGGTGTTCGGGTACACGCCTATCTATGATACTGAAATACGTCTCGGGAGTTTGCATAAACTCCACACCAGCTGCTCTCATGGATTCAACTGACTCATAAATATTATCAGTGAACAAAGCAATGTGTTGTATGCCTTCACCTTTGTATTCATCTAGATATTCATTGATTTGCGATTTTGGATCTTCAGATTCGTTCAATGGAATTTTGACTGAACCATTGGGACAGGTCATGGCTTTAGACACCAACCCTGTTTTTTGTCCTTTGATATCGAAGTATCTGATTTCTCTGAAATCAAATAAATTTTCATAATAGCTACTCCATTTTTCCATGTTACCAAAATAGAGGTTATGCGTTAAATGATCAATAAAAGTTAAGCCAAAACCTGTTGGATTCTGATTCATGCCTGTTATATCATCAAAATCTTGACTCAACATGTCGGCATAGCTGGCTTTGTCTAACACATACAAGGCAGCATCTCCGATGCCTTTGATGGCTGGGAAATTAAGTCCATTAGGTACTTCAATTTGTTCAGAACCACCTTTTATGCTGTGAGCCAAAGCATCTTCCTTGTTATCAAACACAATTGAAAAACCTGATGCACAGGGTCCATGAGCCTTGCTGAAATCTGCTGAAAATCCAGTCTCACACTCATTGATATAAAAATCTGTTTGTCCTTGGCGATACAGTGTTATGGGCAAGTTTTTATGTTTCTTAACCGCTGTAAAGCCCATTTGTCTGAATAACTTGTGTAGTGGTACTGGATCTTTAGCAGCGTATTCGATGAATCCAAAACCATTAATGGTTGCTGACATAGGTGTCCCCTAAAAATACATTGATTGAAATAAGCAGGCATTTTACAACTATTTAGTTTCACTTGAAACTATTATTTGTTTCATTTGAAACTATTTTACGGTTAAAATGAAGCCATGGAATTAAATGAATTTTTACCCTATCAACTCTCCATTTTGAGTCTTAAGATTTCTAAAGGTATTGCTGAGCACTACCAAGATCAATTTGGTATCAATATTTCTGAATGGCGGGTGCTGGTAATTTTGTATAAAAATCCTGACATCACCGCCAAAAAAATTGCTCAATTGTCGCAAATGGATAAGGTCCGCATCAGCAGGACTGTCAAGTCATTGGTGGCTAAAGATTACGTAGAACAACAACCTCATCCGCTTGATGCCCGGGCTAAAAACTATGAGCTCAACAAACGTGGTAAGTATTTAATGCGGGCCGTGATCCCTGATGCCCTGCGTTATGAAGAAAACCTCATGAGTCAACTGAGTGCCGGTGAAAGAGAGCAGCTCCAACATTTGATTGGTAAATTTAATCGGATATTAGGGTAATTGAAGTCATTGCGTGAATTGTGGGAGATTCTTCGACGCGCTTCGCTTGCTCAGAATGACGGGATTTTCCTTCACGTGTTCTCTGGGAGATTCTTCGACTCGCTTCGCTTGCTCAGAATGACAAGGTTTTACTTCGTGTGTTCTGTGGTAGATTCTTCGACTCGCTTCGCTTGCTCAGAATGACAAGGTTTTACTTCGTGTGTTCTGTGGGAGATTCTTCGACGCGCTTCGCTTGCTCAGTTTGACAGGATTTTCCTTAGCTTATTCTGTGGCAGATTCTTCGACGCGCTCCGCTTGCTTAGAATGACGGGATTTTCCTTCACGTGTTCTCTGGGAGATTCTTCGACTCGCTTCGCTTGCTCAGAATGACAAGGATTTTATCCCTTTGCTTCTAGCTCATCCCAACGAGTATAGCTTTGTTGCAGTTGCTGTTCTAATTCTGCCATTTCGGTACTGATTTGTTTAACCACAGTTTCATCTTGGCTGTAGAAATCAGGCTCACACATTTGTTCCGACAATAGTGCAATTTGGCTTTCAAGTTGATCAATTTGCGCAGGCAGTTGTTCCAGTTCATGCTTTTCTTTGAAAGTCAGCTTATTGGCTTGAACTTTGTTTGATTTTGCAGGCTTTAGTTCTTTGTCCTTTTTAGGGGGTTGACTGACCTCTGGTTTGCGTCGTTGTCGCAGGTAATCCTCATAGCCACCGACATATTCATTCACTGCATAAACATCATCAACTGGGTTTTCGAAGACCAAAGTTTGGGTACACACATTATCAATAAAGTCACGATCATGACTGATTAAAATCAAGGTTCCTTTAAAATCGAAAAGCAAATCCTGGATTAAGTCCAAGGTTTCCATATCCAGGTCATTGGTAGGCTCATCCATCACAATGACATTAGCCGGACGCGCAAACAAGCGAGCCAATAGCAACCTAGACCGCTCACCACCAGATAACACACTGGCAGGGCCTCGAATTTTTTCCGCATTGAACAAGAAATCTTGTAAATATGAAATCACGTGGCGTGGTTTACCATTGATTTCGACAAAATCAGTGCCAAGTTGTAAATTATTTTGCACCGTATCTTCTTCATTGAGGCTTTGTTTCAATTGATCAAAGTATGCCACCTCAATACCAGTACCTAGTTTCACAGACCCTACTTGGGGCTCTAGCTCACCCAGTAACAATTGCACCAAGGTGGTTTTACCGACACCATTGGGGCCAATGATACCTACTTTGTCACCTCGCATGATTTTGGTTGAAAACCCGTCAAGCAAGGTCCTGTCATCGTATTTAAAGCCAACATTATGCGCCACAATGACTTTCTTACCACTGGCATCTGCGACATTGATACTGGCTTTGGTGGTGGCAGATTGAGTTCGTCGAGACTTTCGTTCTTCACGCAATGCAAGTAAATCCTTGACACGACTTTCACTTCTGGTTCTTCTGGCTTTGATGCCTTGTCTGACCCAGACCTCTTCTTGACTGAGTTTCTTATCCAGTCTCTCCCACTCTTTAATTTCAGCATCTAATCGGTCTTCACGCCTATGCAAATAAGTATCGTAATTACAATCGTACTGATAAATTTTGCCACGATCTAATTCCAAAATACCGTTGGCGATGCTTTTTAAGAAGGTGCGATCATGGGTGACAAAAACCACTGCACAGTGCAATTTATTAACCATGTCTTGTAACCACAAGATGCTTTCTATATCCAAGTGGTTGGTAGGCTCATCCAATAACAGAACATCAGGATTCTGAACCAATGCCGCTGCTAAATTAATTCTTCTCCTAACTCCACCTGACAAAGATTTAATCACATCATCGGGATTTAATTTCAACTTGCTGGTTACCACATCTATTTGTTGTAACATCGCCCAACCATCATTCTCATCAATCACATGTTGATACGCTGCCATTTTATTGGGATCTGTAGCAGTTTCATAGAGTTCTAGGGCTTCTCCAACTTCACCCAATGCATGCAAGAGAAATTGTCTGACTGTGGATTCTGTTTCATTGGCTGCAGATTGTTTCATCATGGCCACTTTCATGCCGTCTTGTTTGATCACCTGCCCATCATCAATCGGTATTTCTCCAGCCATGATTTTTAACAAGGTCGATTTTCCTTCACCATTGCGACCAATCAATGCCAGTTTTTGACCTCGATTGATGGTTAGGTTTACAGCATCTAGAATAGGATGAGCTCCAAAATCTATACTGACTTTGTCAAAATTGATGAGTGACATGAATATTATTCTCTAGAAAGTGGCTCAACATTGTATTCACTTCCTAAACAACCACAAGTCTGAATCAAGGTTTTTGTGATTTTTGTCCAATAGGCTGACCTAAATTGGCACAATGTCTCCTGCTTGGTAACAATTAAAATTTATCCAGTGAACTTAATTTGATGGCCATCACAGTTTTGTCACCAAGTAATCTCTAAATTTGCTGAAATCTATCAACATATGGTTAAAATAAATATTATTGAATCAATTGAAGTACATTGAAAACTGTTCCTAAACTTAACTTAAACATACCAGACCACACCATCCTAGATAAAATTGGTGAAGGCGGCATGTCAGCTGTCTATTTAGGCCGACAAATTTCTCTGCAACGCAAAGTGGCCATTAAAGTATTGAATAAACTGGTCATGGACGATAAGACTTTGGCTGAGCGGTTCGTAGATGAAGCCAAAACCGTGGCTTCTCTTGATCACCCCCACATCATCAGTATTTATGAAGCCAAGAAACTACCTTCAGGATTAGCTTATTTCACCATGCCCTATTTAACCCATGGTGATTTTGGTGAAATTATATGTACCAATTCAGATCATTTGATCGAATTGTTGTGTCAAATCTGTGAAGGTTTGTCTCATGCTCATATGCATGGTGTGATTCACCGAGACTTAAAACCTGAAAATATCTTATTCGATCAATTTGGCAGAATAAAAATTGCTGATTTTGGTATAGCCATAACAAAGAACAGTAAAAGAAAAACCAAAGACACACAATTATTGGGCAGTGCCCATTACATGAGTCCTGAACAAATTCAATCCAAGGAAATTGATCATCACAGTGACATTTATAGTTTAGGCTGCATCATATATGAAAAATTAACTGGTGATCATGTTTTTCAAACAGCTGGCAATGATTTTTCTATCTTGATGTCGCACATCAACAAACCAAGCCCAGAATTACCTGATGCTTTGGCAGAGTGGCAGCCCATCATTGACCAATGTTTAGCCAAGGACCCTGCAGATCGTTATGACTCTGTTGAAGCTTTGAAAGATGCATTATTGGCAATTAAATACAACAAAACAACGCCAACAGAACCAGAAGTACCAGCAAAAACAGCAACCGGCACCAAAAGACCTTATTTATGGATGGGATTGGCTTCTTTGTTGATAATTATCCTGGCAGCTTTGTTGGTCAGTAGACAGGCCTCAGATGATGACCAAGAAAGTGCTTTAGAAGTTGTCAATTCAATCAACGATGAAGACCCTGACCAAGACAACAATCAGGCAATAGCCAATGATGACAAACCAGCTGAGCCTGATAACTCAACGCCATTGGAAATGACCATTGGAGTGGTTGAATCTACCGATGCTGAAAACACTGAATTGGTTGACTTAACGGGTAATTTAGACAATGAAACCATCAATCAAATGTCAGTAGAAGTCACCCTCAATGAAGCCCAACAGTTATTGAAACGCTATAGATTGACTAAACCACAAGGCGCCAATGCCGCTGATAAGTTTCAATCAGTTCTACTCGAACAACCTGATAACAAGGAAGCTAAACTGGGGTTAAATCAAGTGGGGGTTTATTATTTCAGGCTGATTGAAAATAAAATTGAAGACAATGAAATTACAGATGCCTTGATACATGTTCAATCACTGGTTGATTATATCAATAAATACAACATTGACCGAAGCTTATTCGAGAAACAAGTCAGCTCTATCATGACTACAACCAATGGTTTGGTTACCCAAGCTGTCGCCAAACGCAGGAATAATACGACTGCAGAAGAATACCTACAAATGGCATCCTTATTAATGCCAGACTATGCTTTTGTCAGTAACCTACAAAAAACTTATGACAACATCCCCAAATCGGGTGATGTGGTTGCAGATAAATTATCTCATAATTTTGTCTATTTTGCGGCCGAGACTGCAACTGGATTAAAGGACTTTATGGTTGCACAAAACGAAGTGACGGTTGAACAATTTAGTCGTTTTGCTCAACAACGGTTTACCGATGATAAATGTCACCATTATGATAAAAAAGTGTTTTTCAAAAAAACTTGGCAGAAACCTCCATTCGAACAATCAACTAACCATCCTGTCATCTGCCTAACTGGGCAACAAGCGATGGCCTATGCTGACTGGTTGTCATCGCAAACCGGACATACTTACAGATTACCGACGATGCAAGAATTTCAGTTTTTGAATCAATTATTAAAGCCACAACACAATTGTGAATCAGGAAATGTTGCAGGTACTGAAGTTAACAGCGAGAAAAAAGCCACTGATCAAACTTTAAACTGTAATGATGGCCAAATATTTACCGCCAAAGCCCAGTCTTTCAGGCCATCAAAAAATGTGTATGACTTAAGCGGTAATGTCAGTGAGTGGGTTACTAGATGTGGTAATGCTCCCATCTGCGCAATCGGTACTTCATGGCGCTCCGGTCAAGGAACCGCTGGTGATGTCCCGGTAACTGCGCAAGCAGGCGAAACTCACTCGCACATAGGTTTCCGGTTAATCAGAGAATTAGATTAAAGCGAAGGTTGGTTCACCAAATAATCAATTTGCCAAAGCCTTTGCATCATTTTTGCATCGATGTTTCCACCTGAAAGAATGACCATAACACGCTGTGGACTGGTTTGTTTGCGTAACCACTGACAAACAGCATCCATGGTCATTGCTGAAGTCGGCTCAACATGTAACTTCAACAGATGTTGTAACCATTGAGTCCAATAGGCCATTGGCTCTTCATCCACCGCATAGAAATCATCCAAATTTTTGATGTGCGCAAACGTCTTTGCTCCAATGGATAATGTCATGGCACCATCCGCCAAAGTTTTTGGGGCATCGGTTAATGATTGTATTTGTCCGCTCAGATACGATCGCATGGCATCATCACCCGCCGATGGTTCTGCGGCAATCACCAAGGTATCAGGTTGCATTGCACGTGTTGCAACCAATGTCCCCGACACCAAACCGCCACCTCCACAGGGAGCAAATACGGCATTCATAGGTTTTTCAACTTGTTGCAAAGCTTCATATGCAGCGGTTCCTTGACCGGCTATTACGGC
>JBPOFV010000099.1:0-6942 GCA_051252335.1 Marinicella sp.
ATTATATAGTGGCCAATGATGTCGAAGTCGCAGTATAGATAGAGCAAGCTATTATAGTCATGCTGTTGTATCTCATGATTAAACTGAATTAATCACATACCACTCGCGGTGTTTTTATTCGCTTATCGTTGGAGTGATTTAGTTCTGTTACTAATCATCATCCATTATTTTATTAACTTTTTGACTGAATTGGTTTCGTTCCATTCAGTGGTTGCCTATGATCATCCAATGATTCTTTGTTCCTGCGAAATTAGTTTTTCGTCTCCTTGGAACTAAACAGTTTTAAATCGTATAATGTGAGGCTCACATATATTCATAGAGCCTATAATTTCTTACTTGAGCATTGCTAAAATGTCAGCAGACTTCAAGATGCGCGAGATTTTAACATTTTTTTAGGTCATGCACAGAACTATCTGATAAAACCAGCCATTATGCCAAATATTTCAAACAATAAACCGATCTTAGTTGCCACAGCGCATGATGCCGGGCAAAGGTTGGATAATTACTTGTTGAAGCACAGAAAACAATTAGATAAGGCTACATGTTACAAACTGATCCGCAAAGGACAAATCAGAATTAACGGCAAAAGGGTTCAGCCTTCACAGAAATTATTGGTTAATGATCAAATTAGAATGCCACCATTTGTGTTTTTTGTTGAAACCACGACTCATCAAGTTTCGACGGCAGAACAAGAAGTATTGGTTAAGCACATAGTTTTTGAAGATTCAGATTATGTACTGATTAATAAACCTGCTGGATTACCTTGCCACACGGGTACAGGTCATAAATTAGGCGTGATCGAAATCATCACATCCATACCAGACTATAAAACGGTGCAATTGGCGCATCGTTTGGATAAAGAAACCAGTGGCTGTTTGTTGTTGTCAAAAACTCGTCAAGCCTTATTGGTTTTCCAACAAGCCATGAAGCAGCATGAAGTAAAAAAAACATATTTAGCCGTACTGGTAGGACAACTGCAGAATCAATTGGAAGTTAATCAACCTTTAGATACACAGCATCGGATTAACAACATCAGACATGTGATTGTCAGTGATTCTGGACAAAGTGCGCTTACTCAATTCAATCCGATTAAGTGTAATGCCAAATACACATTAACTCAATGTGACATTCGTTCTGGTCGAACCCACCAAATACGCGTCCATGCCAAGCACATAGGTCATGCTGTTTTGGGTGATCGTTTTTATGGAAAGAAACAAGCTGATTTGTCGAGACAGTTGTTTCTACATGCGCATAAATTACAATTCAATGCTTATTCATTTGTTGTTCCCATGCCCCAGTCGTTTGATCAAGTGATGGTATAAAGTTAACTTCAATATGAGGTTTTCATGATATTTCACTGATGATTGGATTGTTTTAATGGTTAGGTTATAACTTTGCGATATAAATCACATAAACTTGAAAAGAACACAGTTAAAATGATTGTCTTGAGGGTACCAAACATGAAAAACTTTATTTTTATTTTATGGATGACATTATTCAATCCGGTGATTGCTGGATTGCATGATGATCATGGTCCGGCCATTCAAGGTCTTATTGACAATGGTGACATCACTCACACTGCCATCAATGATGGATCTTGGTTTGATGAGACTACTTGGTCAGGTGGTTTAATCCCAGGAGACGATGCCTGGGTATTGATTCCTGCTGATGTGGTTGTGATTTATGATCAAATCAGCACCATTGAACTGACTGCTTTAAGGGTCGACGGTAAGTTAAAGTTTACCAGTTCGGCGTCAAGTCAAATGATCGTAGATACTATATTGATTGAAAGCAGCGGACAACTAATTATTGGTACCAAAAACAGCCCGATACAAGGTACAGTTACAGTACAAATTTTATTCAGTGATGATGGTGACTTGGATGTGATTAAAGACCCCAGCTTAATGGGCCGAGGCCTATTAGCCAATGGTGATGTGCAAATGCATGGGGTTGAAAAAACCACCCACCTCAAAGTGGCAACAGATCCCATGGCCGGTCAAAATCAAATCGAATTTACTCAGGCTCCAGTGAATTGGCAAGTTGGAGATACTTTGGTTGTGGCTGGAACCAAATATTCTGGCTGGAAATGGGACAATGACATTCAAGCTGTGCGTTATCATGGTACGCAAGATGAAGTGGTTCAAATTGTTGCCATTGATGACAATGTGGTAACCATAAACCAAGCACTGGTATATGATCATTTTACCCCAAGAGCTGATTTGAAAACTTCAGTGGCCAATATGACACGCAACATAACATTGGCTACTCAGCTACCTGATTCAACACCGACTCACCGTCGCGGACATGTGATGTTTATGCAAAGCGCACTGGTCGATGTCCGTTATGTGTCATTCTGGCAATTGGGACGAACAGATAAATCATTCTTAACTTTAGAAGCGGCTGATTTTGATGTGATCACACCAACCAGCAATGTCAGAGGTAGGTATGCTTTTCATTTACACAGGAAAGGTATCGATGATGCCAAAAATCCTGCTATTGCCATTGGAAACGCGGTGTTTGGTTCACCGGGTTGGGGGTATGTACATCATGACAGCAATGCGATTTTTCACAACAATGTTTCATTTGATACATTTGGTGCTGGGTTTGTCGCGGAAACAGGCAATGAAATAGGTAGTTGGACTCATAATTTAGCCATCAAAGCGGAAGGAAACAGCGCTTTTAATCCAAAGAACGGAAATGATCGTGAGTTGTTTGATATAGGTCGAACCGGTGATGGATTTTGGTTTCAAGGTCGTATGGTCAGAAGTGTCAATAACATTGCTGCCAGCGTGAATCATGGCTTTGTCTACTTGCATCGAGGCAGTGGTATGTTGTCTTTTCCTGGTTCTGCATTTATGTTGCCGGAAGCACTGGTCAGAGGTCGTGACTCAAATGCAGATGACGCGCCTATTTTATCATTTGAGGGCAATGAGAGTTTTGCATCAACTGTTGGTGTCTATGTGGTAAAAGCCAACCCGAATCAACAACATGACATCCACAGTCATTTTAAGAATTTTACGGCGTGGGAAGTCAGAGCAGGATCAGCCATGGAATACACCTCGCATTATTTATTGGAAAATTTTGATATCATCGGTAAAACACCAGAGCCCTTTAGTGTAGCGGCATTTGGTATTGAATTTGGAACCAATACCAGTGATATGGTCATCAATGGTGCGCAAATTGAGAACATGCCCATAGGTGTAATCTTAAGTAAAACATACACCAATCCAACACCGCCAGAAACAAATCAATATGTGCTGATTGATATGATCTATCAAGATGTGGATCTTGAGATGGAGTTTTACGACCCAAGCATTGATCAAGTGCTGACGACAGCAGATTTACAGCCAGGACAATTTGATGTGGATATAAACAATGGAATTTATGAATACTTATCTCCTGCCACTTCCGCAGGTTCTGGTATTGACTGGCTGGGCAGTAAAACAGACAGTGTTGGCATCTCGCCTGTGCCAGCAGGAACTGATGCCATAGGCGTTCCTTCTTACGACATGATTGCTATTTGTGAAGAAGATGGATATTACCGCACCAGCGATGACACACCCTATGCAGTGATTGAAGAGTTTTTCACTGATCGAGCCACAGGAACAATCCATAAACTTGGTCTAAAAACATTGTTGGGACCAAGTGTAGATAGTGCTTTGGGCAATCAATTTACTGCTTGGCGAGATGCTTTTCAAGTTGGTTTAATTGATATCAACAGTTTGGCCCCAACTCCGCAGGATGATTTTTATCAAGTGACTTCTGCCAGAGCAATATCATTGGATTTATTAGTCAATGATACCGACCCAGAAGCAGATGTGTTGTTTATTGATGGTATTGTACAGCCCTTACATGGCCGCGTTTTTGATCTTGGTGGTGGTTTGGTTAGTTACATTTCAGACTTTGACTACCAAGGTGAAGATAGTTTTAGTTATTGGGCTACTGATAAAAATGGGAACTTCAGCCCAGCTCAAGTTCATTTAACTGTCATAGATGATTTAATTTTCACCCATGACTTTTCAGAATAATTAAATTTGATAATTGCAGTGTATAAATTAATGGCACCCTTAAGCTGTAAGAATTCATTGTCACCCTAGGAATCACCAATATGCCTTAATCATCTATTAAATAGGTAATATTCACAGTTTCAGTGATGGTGTTACTGCCGCCTGAAATGGGTACAGGTCTTGGGCTAGATGCGCCTGATGATGGAGGAGAGACATCTCCTGTATACATGTTGGAACCTGAGAATAAATTAATATTGATCACGGCCCCTAATGTGACTCCAGTGGCATTGGCTAAAATTTCAGCTTTTGTTCGGGCATCTTGAGTTGCTTGAACGAGCGCTTGTTGCCTTAAGTCAGCCATTTCAGTTCCATCAAAAGAAACAGAGTTGATTCTTGAAACGCCTGAGTCAACCAATAAATTTAGTATTGATCCCACTGCTTGCATTTCATTGACTTCTACTCGGATGCTGTTGGTAACGACATAGCCAGTGAATACATAGCCTTGTTCTTGCCAATCATAATTGGGTTGAAAGCTAAAATTTGTAGTGGTTATGTGCTCTTCATTGATGCCTACGCCGTTTAATTCGTTGAATACTTGATGAACAATGTTGTTGTTATGAGTCAATGCTTGTTCAGCATCGAGGTTTTGTGTACTGACCTGAGCGCTGATAAAAGCTGTAGAGTTGTCAATTGTGATTTGACCGACACCTTGCACAGTAATGGTGTGTTCATTGTTTTGTGCCCAGACAGCCAACGGTGTCAAAATAAGCATTGCGAAGCATGTTAAAGTTTTTTTGGAAATCCACATTTTTACTGCCCTACAATTTGAGTTATAAATATTGTAACTCAATTAAGTTAAATATCGGTTAAACAACAGAGATTGATGGTGTTGTTTATTCAAATCCACTGGCAAAAATCTCTTCAATGAAAATATACTCATAAGCGCCAGCATCGCAAAACCCATCTAAAGGCCGGGCTGTACCAAATTGATCTGTGGTTATCTGGCTGCCGCAATTGGCATTCCCAACCGTGTCATCAACATGGTTGTAGGCCAAACTAGATGGATCAATTTTGTGTCCAAATAAACCGGAATTGTTGATTTCAACTAATGATGGATTAAGAACCAGGTCTTTTTTTGTCAAATTGTTATCACCAAAGACATTGCCATCAGCTAAATTAGTGAATATAGAATTGTTGGTGACATTGTTGGAATTTGGTATGGCAAGCCCGAGTTCAAATATACTGGATTCAATGATGATGTTACCTGTGCCTTCAATCAGGCTATCAATGTTGTTATCTGTGTGGTTGTAAGCAACTGTAACGAATTTCAAATCAGTATTTTGACCAAAAGTAGAACTGACATACAAACCGCCGCTAATTTCTGCTGCTTGGTTGCTGCTGATGGTACTGTTCTCAATACTTACATCGCTACCTAACCCTGCTTCTATACCAAGACCACCACCATGATTGCCTGCTATGTTGTTGCTGATTTCACTGTTGATTAAAGTCAGTCCAGAATTAAATACATAAACGCCTCCGCCATTATTGTCTGCATAACTGTTTATGACTCTGATGTATTCTAACCGGGTTTCCAGAGCATTTTCGATCAAAATACCGCCACCATTCTCAAAGCCAGGGGATTGGCCTTGGCTCAGGGTCAAGCCCGAAAGCAAAAAGCGCTCAGTGCCTATTGGTATGGATAAGACACGAAACAAATCATTGCCTGATAGGTTGATTTTGGCCGCGCCAGGTCCAATGATTGAAAGGTCATTCGAAGTAATAACCAACCCGCTGGTAAGCTCAATGGTGCCGATCATGTCTCGTTTGAAATTAATGATTGAGGGTTCAGCATCATTGTCTGCAAAGCTTATGGCTTCTCGGAGTGAACAGTCTGAGGCATCACAACCATCATTACTTGAATCAGTTAAGGTATTTACTTCCACATATGCCAAATTTACTGCAGCCATTCCAGAGCCTGGATTGCTGGCACTGTTGTGCATTATATATTTAAATTGAAAGTTATGGGACTGGTTATGATTGGCTAAGAACAAAACATTGTTATCGCTTCCAGTACCATTTACAGTTACAGTCCCAACGCCATCTGTATAGCTGTTACCGGTACAATCCATGTCACTGCTGCTGCTTTCACAGACGGCAATGACTTCCTTGAAGTCATCATTTAAAATGCCGCTGTCATCATTGCTTAAAACATCTAACTGCACATCATTGCTGTTGATTGCAGTGATTAAATCAAGATCATCAGTGGTGAGGGGAATACCTCCTGCGCTGGCTTGGTTTGTTAAGTGCAAGTACAACAAATAAAGCAACAAAGTTTTAACAGATTTCATGAGTGCAGCCATTTTAAAAACGAGTGATTTTAACTTAACTGATGAACTGTGATGTTGTCTTCGTCACAAAATATCAAAAAAACCATAGGATCTGAAATATTGCGGAGCCTTTGCTTACTGTTAGGATGAGCTTTGTACAATACACAGTGTAAATTAAATGGTATTTTCGGTAAGATGGGTTGCACTGATAATTTGACCGAAAATCCCAAAATGAAAAAATCTATGTTTAATACGCTGTTGATAATGACTTCAATTTATTACACGTTGTTTGCTGTTCAAGCGCAGGCAGACACGGCAAAACGTTTCGAAGCACATATGGACTTTTTAGCCTCTGATTTACTCCTTGGTCGTGAAACCGGTAGCTTAGGGCATGAGGTGGCAGCCCAATACATAGCCACTGAGTTTGCCAAGATGGGTATTGTGCCAGCAGGTGATGATGGTTATATGCAGAGGATTGAATTCAAATCTGCTGTACTGCAGCAATCTTCTGCATCATTGACTGTTAACCGTGATGGAGATGAGACATCTTTTGAGTTTCTAGAAGAGTTTTCTGTAAGCGCCAATGCCAACAAAGAGCTGTCAGAAGT
>JBPOFV010000100.1:0-6938 GCA_051252335.1 Marinicella sp.
GGATGATCGTGATAATGAACAACAAGCAGATGCTATTTTTTGGCTCAGCCAAACTGATGATGTGAATGATTTACCTGCTTTTTTGATTGATTTGATGAGCACTTCTGATAACCATGAAGTAAAGGAAAAAGCCATTTTTAGTTTGTCACAAATTAATAATGATGTGGCCAATCAAGAATTGGCTAACTTAGTCAAGGACCATCTGGATGAGGAAGTTCGCGAAAAAGCATTGTTTTGGCTGGGACAAAATAGCCCTGAGCAAGCCAAAATAGCTGCCATTGAATTACTTAATTCTGGCCAAGACCAGGGCGAACTGGAACATGCTGTATTCGTATTGTCACAGTTGCCTAGTAAGCAATCAGCGGCAGCTTTATTGGCCATCGTAAAAGGTGATTATTCCAGAAGCGTAAAGAAAAAAGCTATATTCTGGCTCAGCCAAACAGATGATGAAAAAACCTTGAAAGCCTTAGAAGACTTGCTCTGATACAAATAGTCAGATGAACAACAAGCCAAAGTGGATGCATCCACTTTGGCTTTTTTGCAATAAAATGTATCTTTTATTGTGACGAAGTTGGCAAAAACCTAGTGGCCCACATGTTACTGTTAAGAAGATTAAAGCCATGTGATTTACTATGAGCCATTCTTTTGGTATACAAGTGACCCTTAAAGCGGTCAAAGATAAAGGTGATTACTTGGCGCAAATTATGCTTGATGCAGCACAACTGATCGAAAACTTACCTGGTTGCCAAGCCTACATTGTTATCAGGTCTATGTCTGATCCAGATCTCGTGTTGATCACTGAAATTTGGGACTGTCAACAAACCCACCAAGCATCACTGGCCAACAAAGAAGTGGCCAGTTTAATCAACTCCACCCGTTCGTTAATTACTCACATGGAACATCACGCTGGCCGGCCATTAAATGGTAAAAATTCGGCATTGAGACCCGTCTGCGCATGATGTCATGAAATTTAGGTTCAGAAATTGGCCTGCTTGATGTTCAATTCAAAGTAAACTTAGGTTGTTACTGAATTAAATTCCTGATACAAACAGTGATAATAATTAAGCATCAAAAAGACTTAAAACACATCCGCAGGCGGAGCCTATCAGCACAAGGCTTATTACAAGCGCAGCCATTTGGGCGTGGATTGTGTGGGGTGAAAAAAGCAATCAATCACATTGGTTATGTGCAATTGGATACCATATCCGTGGTAGAACGAGCGCATCATCATGTGTTGTACAACCGCGTTCCAAATTTCAAACCAGAGATGACCGATGAATTGTTAAACAAGGGCGATGTCTTTGAATATTGGTCGCATGCCGCTGCATTTTTGCCGATCAAAGATTTTCGTTTTAGCCTACCTTATAAACAAGCCATCAAAAGCGGTCAAATCCATTGGTTTAAGAATCCAGATAAAAAACTCATGCAAGAACTGTTGGCTAGGATTCGTGCTGAGGGCCCTTTGTGCTCGCGTGATGTTGAGGCCAAACAACAGAAAAAGGCTGCTGGTTGGTGGGATTGGAAGCCAGCAAAAAAAGCGTTGGAGCAGTTGTATATGCAAGGAGATCTGATGGTATGTGATCGAGCAGGTTTTCAAAAGACTTACGACTTAACCGAGCGAGTGCTGCCACAAGCAACAGATGTCAGAACACCAAGTACTGAAGAATTTGCGGCCCATTTACTAGATCAACAATTGCGTTGTCATGGCCTGGTTTCACTTAAAGGACTGACCTATTTACGCCGCAATACCGAATTGCGTAAAACCATGAAGACCTTAGTCAATCAACAATTGGCAGAACACCTATTGGATCAGATTCAATTGCCCAATGGCGAATTCTATTTCATGGCCAGCGGCACATTTGATCAACCGATGCCTCGGGCCAATAATAACCTAGCCATACTGTCGCCATTTGATAACAGCGTAATTCAACGCGATCGACTTAAATCACTGTTTCAGTTTGAATACCAGATAGAGTGTTACGTCCCTGCTGCCAAGCGAAAATACGGTTATTTCAGTTTGCCGCTGATGTATCGTGATGGCTTTATCGGCCGCATGGACTGTAAAGCCCACCGCAAAGACCAACATTTAGAAATTAAGTCATTGCATTTTGATACAACTGATTTTGATCAAGATGCATTCAACTCAGCATTCATTAAGGCGATTAAAAAATTCCGTGATTTTCAATCTTGTCAATCCATCTCATTCCATAAAATAGAACCCAAATCACTGGCTGGGAAATTAAGCAAAGAACTCTGCTGAACTTGTTATGGAGTCGCGGTTTTCGGTGGAGCTTAATGGCATGGCCATTCAGGCTAAGAGCTTGCGAGTCAGCAAAACGACTCATTTATTCTGTGAAGGGGTACAGTTTTTCGCGATGCAAAAAGAAGCACCCCTAAAGCGATCCATTAATGGGCGTGCTTATGCTCCATTTCTTCTTGTGTGGCTTCACGCACTTCTTCAATGCTGACTTTAAAATGTAGTCGTTGGCCAGCCAATTCATGGTTGCCATCTACTGTAACCACGTCATCAACCACTTCGGTGATTTTAACGGGTACGGGACCTTGTTCGGTTTCCGCTTGGAATGACATACCTACCTCAATATTTTCAACACCTTGGAATGCAGATTTAGGTACCTTTTGAATCATTTGTTCGTGCCGTACACCGTAGGCTTCTTCAGGTTCAATTGAGACTTCAAATGAATCACCCACTGCTTTTCCTTCCATGGCCTTTTCTAAGCCAATGATGATGTTGTGCGCACCTTGTAAAAACTTCAGAGTATCGCGGCCTTCAGATGAATCAAGGACTTCTCCTTGGTCATTGGTCAATGTGTAGTGCATGGCAACCACACAATCATTTTTAATTTGCATGTTGTGTCCTGTTAAATTTGAGCCGGCATTTTATCATAAACTTAAGGAGATCCTGATCAATATCATGACTTCCTTATGCCCAGTATGGGTTTTGGTGCTTTTATTGCATGTAATTCTCGTAAAAAACAGTATTTAAGCGATTAAGTAAGTCATCGGCGTGTTTTTGATTGAATGTTATCGGCGGCTTGATTTTGATTACATTGTGATCAGGTCCGTCGGTGCTGATCAATATACCCAACTCGCGCATTCGATTGGCCAGGTAAGCAGCTTGTTGTGGCAGTGGGTTGAGCTTGTCATCACATAGCTCAAACCCCAGGAATAGACCTTGGCCGCGAACATCTTTGATGATGGTGTGCTGCTGCATCATTTTTCGGAGTTGTCGTTTTAAATATTCACCTGTTTTCAAGGCATTTTGTTGTAGGTTTTGGTTCTTTATTTCATTCAGTACGGCATGACCTATGGTGGCTGAAACTGGGTTTCCTCCAAAGGTATTAAAGTATTCCATACCATTGGCAAATCGATCTGCCACTGCTCGGGTACATACCACCACAGCCAAAGGATGACCGTTGCCAATCGGTTTACCTATGGTCAGAATGTCAGGTGTTACATCGTGCGGCTCAAAGGCCCAAAAGTGACTGCCAATACGACCACATCCCACTTGGACTTCATCTGCAATACAGACGCCTCCAGCGGCACGTACTGCTTGATAGACTTGTTTTAAAAAACCCTCTGGTAATTCAATTTGACCACCACAAGAAACAATACTTTCCGCTATGAAAGCTGAAAGTTGTTGGCCTTTCAATTGTAATTTTTGAATAATTTTATCGACATAAGAGGCATATTCTTGGCCTGCATCTTGTCCACGATGTAGGCCACGAAAACAGTCTGGCAAAGGAACAATGTGAGTCTTCTCTGGTGAACCTTGGCCACCTTTACCATCAAATTTATACGAACTGATGTTGATACAGGCGTTGCTGTTACCGTGGTAACCTGACTCCAAAGCAATGATGTCTTCACCACCGGTACAGGCTTTAGCCATACGTATAGCGAGCTCGTTGGCCTCCGAACCGGAATTGACCATGTGTATTACTGATAATTCATCAGGTAAGGTGGCCAATAATGCTTGAGTAAACTGGTTGATGGCAGGATGTAAATATCGGCTGTTGGTATTTAGCACGGCCATTTGTGCTTGGCCGGCGGCAACCACTCGTGGGTTTTCGTGACCCACATGTGCCACATTGTTACAAGTGTCGAGGTATTTTTGGCCCCATTGATCAATCAGGTACACATCATCGCCACGTAACATTTGAATGGGTTCAGAATATGACAAGCTCAATGATTGACCTAAATGCTGGTGCCGAAAACCGATCAGTTCTTGATTATCATGAATGGCTGGCACATCAATTTGGGCATCAAACAGCAACATAGGATCTGGACAAAGGTCGGCAAAAATGGCACTTTCATTGGGGGTACAAGCCCCCGGAAAATCATGCACATGGCCAAGCATGTCATGCATGATTTGAAAATGTAGATGCGGACTCCAACCACCATTTTCATGTGAATCACCAACCCAAGCAAGCCATTGTCCTGCTTGTATCAGATCACCTAAACTTAAGCGGGCTAAAGTCTGCCGACTTAAATGGCCATATAAAGTATAAAAGTGACCAGCTGGATAATCATGTTGCAAAATAACGGTTGGACCGTAATCGCGCCTGGCATCATTGTCATGCAAACCAACAATCCGTCCTGCCAATGGTGCATGTACAGCAGTCCTGGCAGGCAGCCAAACATCCAGCCCCAAGTGTATAGTGCGATATTCTTTGCCTTGATTGCTTTCGATGCTGAAGGCATCTGATGCATAAAATGACCGAGCTTCAAGATAGCCACCGGCTAAAAACTGATCTGGGTGCTGCTCTTGTGTTTGGAGTATTTTAAATTTTTGTTGGGCATGATCTTCATATTCTGCAGCGCCACCCAAAAGGGTGCTGGCCACACTTAAATCTACGGTGTGGATGCTGGATTTTGAATCATGATCAGGAAACAGCGTAGCCAATGGCATTTTTTGTGAATGTAGATAATTTTGTAAAGCATCTGTGGATGGATGTGCACTCATACCACAGGCTTTGCGGAAGGCGTAATAAGCGATTTGTGCAGGAATGGCTTGCCAAAGATTCAATAAATCCCAAGCCGGCTGTTCACTCACTGATTTGTATTCGTTTTCAGGGTCTTGCAATTGAGCAATCGCTGCATGTGTGACACTGACCACCAAACGCATTCCGATCAGATGATACAAATGAATTAATTCATGGTCTTCTAATGGCAACAATTGCTGATATCCGTTGATGATTGTGGTTGCGGCTGACAACGGATTGGCTTTGTGCATCAATGCGTATGCACAAGTGATCGCCAATTCGTTGATTAATTGACTATGAACAACATCACCAAAATCAATAAAGCCAGTAATTGTGTTTTGGGTCACCAAAACATTGTTATCATTCAGGTCATTGTGTATGACTTGCTTCTTTAACTTCTGGTAATTTTCTTGGTTGTCCTCAAACAGTGCAATGAAATGTAACAGCGTATCTTGTTGTGTGGTTGTGAATTTGTCTAAGTGATCTTTGACCCATAGGCACTGGGCCAGGTCCCAACTGAAAGTCCTGCTGGCTTTGCCATGCTGAAAACCTTTTAATACCAAATCCAATGAAGCTGTTTGAGCACCGAGGTGGTTTAACATGGTTTGGCTGTGTGGTTTGAATCTCGACATCAATGTACCGTCGACCCAACTCAGAACACGCATTACCAACATTAAGCCATCATGTTGCTGACAAATAGTTAGCCATTGGCCAGCTGCATTCAACACTGGCTTGGGTAATTCCAATCCGGTTTTAAGGTGGTTTTTTAAATGAGCCATCAAGGCCGCTTCAAAAGCGAAATGTTCACAGCTATCAACCTGACTTATTTTTACCGTATAAAACTCATTGTTATGTTGGCACCTAAAGTTCAGATCTACATCACCAACCAAAGGTGTCAGTTTGCCTTCAATGAGGTGATGCTCTCGCAGCCATGATGCCACTTGAGCTGCGGTGATTGAAGCTTTGAATTTCATACAATCTTTCCAACAATGAGATGATTTTTTTGGTATTGTAGTGCAAGTCATTAATTGTACGGGAGCTTATATGAAAAAGTTATGTGTATTGATGTGTTTATTTGGAGGTTTGGCCATGGCAGCAGAACAAAATATTTCAATCGTGATTCATGGCGGTGCTGGCACCATAAAACGTGAACAGCTTAGCAAAGAACAAGAACTCAGTATTCGTGCAGATTTGCAAACCGCATTGGATGCAGGATATGCCGTACTGGAAAAAGGTGGAGATTCCACACAGGCCATCATCGCAGCAATCAATGTGATGGAAAATTCACCACACTTCAATGCAGGTAAAGGCGCGGTTTATACCAAACCAGGCAAGCACGAATTGGATGCATCTATTATGCGAGGAAGTGATTTAGAGGCAGGTGCGGTGGCAGGCGTGTCATACACAAAAAACCCGATACTGGCCGCTGAACAAGTGATGTTGAATTCACCCCATGTGATGCTGGCTGGCAGTGGCGCTGATACGTTCTCTAAACTCAAAGGTTTAGAGCAGGTTGAAAATAACTATTTTGACACCGATGCGAGGTTCAAAGCTTGGCAAGAAGTGGATGCCAAAACCAAAGCAAAAAACCAACAACAAGCTTCAGAACAAGATGTATTGGATGCTGAGTTTAAGTTTGGCACAGTGGGTGCTGTCGCAGTGGATAAAAATGGCGATCTAGCAGCTGGAACTTCAACAGGTGGCATGACATATAAAGCTTGGGGAAGAGTAGGAGACTCTCCTGTGATTGGTGCCGGTACTTATGCCGATAATCGAAGTTGTGGTATTTCGGCCACTGGGCATGGTGAGTTCTTTATCAGGTATGCTGTGGCTCATGATATTTGTGCCCGTGTGCGATACCAAAACAAATCATTACAGCAAGCCGCTGATGAAGTGATCATGGATGAATTAAAAAATGTTGGAGGCTCAGGTGGTATC
>JBPOFV010000101.1:0-6937 GCA_051252335.1 Marinicella sp.
GACTAAGCCAGACTGACTTAAGGTGATCTAGTGAACCTTCTACATGCTGGCGTTTTTCAGCAAAAGCAGACCAACGTTCTTTTCCTACCAAGCCTAAATCATGCCCTTTCTCAGTCAGTCGGAAGTCAGCATTGTCCTCGCGCAACATCAAGCGGTATTCAGCCCTTGAGGTAAACATCCTATAAGGTTCATTGGTCCCTTGAGTGATTAAATCATCAATTAACACACCCATGTAAGCTTCATTTCTGGCCGGTGTCCACGAGGGCTTTCCAGCCACTTGTAATGCTGCATTCATGCCAGCAATTAATCCTTGGGCGCCGGCTTCTTCATAACCAGTGGTGCCATTTATCTGTCCGGCAAAATACAAACCTTCAACATATTTAGTTTCCAAAGAGGCTTTAAGCCCGCGAGGATCAAAAAAGTCATACTCAATGGCATAGCCAGGTCTGGTGATGTGAGCATGCTCAAATCCTTTGATCGAACGAACCAGTTTGATCTGAACATCAAACGGCAATGAAGTCGAAATACCATTGGGATACAATTCATGAGTTCCTAAGCCCTCAGGCTCGACAAATATTTGGTGTGAATCCTTATCAGCAAAACGCATGATTTTATCTTCAATCGAAGGGCAATAGCGTGGCCCTTTGCCTTCAATTTCACCCGAATACATGGGAGATCGATCCAACCCATCTCTGATGTGATCATGAGTTTGTAAGTTGGTGTGTGTGATGTAGCAACTGACTTGCTCCGGATGTTGATCCAAAGACCCCATATAGGAAAATACCGGCCTGGGCGAATCACCTGGCTGTTCTTCCATCACCGAAAAATCAACGGTTTTACCATCAATTCTTGGTGGCGTTCCGGTTTTTAATCGAGCCACAGTAAAAGGCAAAGCCCGTAATTTTTGTGCCAACACAGTTGCTGGTGGGTCCCCTGCACGGCCACCAGAATAATTCGACATGCCAATATGTATCTTACCTGCCAAAAATGTACCCACAGTTAAGACCACAGTCTTGGCCATATAAACCAAACCCATTTGAGTGACACAGCCCTTGACTCGATCATTTTCGATGATCAAATCTTCGACACCTTGTTGAAACATGAACAAGTTTTCTTGATTTTCAACCACAGTTCGAACGTGATTCCGGTATAAGGCCCGGTCACATTGTGCACGGGTGGCTCTGACGGCTGCACCTTTGCGAGAATTTAGTGTACGCCATTGGATGCCAGCATGGTCTGTGGCATGAGCCATCACACCACCTAATGCATCTATCTCTTTGACAAGATGCCCTTTGCCAATACCACCAATGGCAGGGTTACAACTCATTTGTCCAATGGTCTCGATGTTATGAGTCAGCAACAATGTTTTGGCACCCATACGTGCAGCCGCCAGTGCAGCCTCGGTACCGGCATGGCCACCGCCAACAACTATCACATCAAAAACTTGGTCGTATTTCATTTGAATCAATTTCTTTAAAGCAACCCTCTATTTTACCTTCAGATTGCCCAGACTCAAGTAAAACAGGCGATTCTGGCTGTTCTTATTGAAAAATAATGGCTTTATCTCTACATTCTTTACTGCGACAGGTATCGATTAATTTCGGGACAAGCCTTCGGAAAAAATATTACTGATTTAATCCTGATGACGATTCACTTCAATACCCCGGTATTCCAATATAGATTTTTGATATCTTTCCTATTGCAGTGATCAATAACCACCTTTTTGCGTTCACCAACATCATTTTCAAGAGTAAATCTCCATTAATAATGTATATAACCAAAGATTTCTTCATGCTTTGACTGTGTTTTCTGATGACAACATTTACATTCCTTTTACAAGAACCAGCTTGTTCTAATTTTAATTGGATTAATAAATTCATCCCAATTTCAATTACATCTACGAATCATGTCGTTGAAATAATAATGAGCCATTTCCAACACTTTCCATGAGGCTCCATTTTGTAACTGCTTTGTAAAATACCGACCGTGATTGTTTACACAGTGTGCATATTATCTATCAAGCCACAGTCCTAGAATATTTCACAGCCCAATCATTATTTGGGCTAAAAAACCGATTAGCCCTGATGTTTTACTCGCATGATCTATCTTTGATCTGAACGTCGAGAGCTGAATGAATCACATTATGGTAAGCAAGTAAGATCGATATGAAAAACCTCAATGCATACAAAGTCCACCATATAAAACGATTGTCTCAAGTGATTGAATCAATCAAGTTTTATCAAAATGAATCAGATAAAGACATGGGCTACATATCATATGAAGGTATTCCAAACGGCGTATTTGAAATGGTGTTTCATGATGCCGGTGAATTGTGGCAACATGACAATTCTCAATCAGCATGGAAATCACTTGAACAAACATTCATTCGCGGATTGCATCAAAGAAACTACAGCATAAAAATGAAGCCAGGAACTAAACTCATCACCGTGCGCTTTCAGCCAGGAGCCTTCAAATATATTCACGATGGTAATTTAAACCAATACAAAAATTCTGAAATACCATTGGCAGACATTTGGTCAAACCTAAGTCAAGCATTACAAGTTGCCCTGCAACAACAGGCCGATGATGCGGCCATTACAATGATCATCGCACAATTCATCACCAAGAAAATCAAATCCAACAAACGATCTGTGATAGATGAATGTGTTGAACAAATATTAATAAGAAAAGGACAGGTGCAGCTGGAATTCTTAGAAATGAAAGCGAAACTCAGCACCTCCCACTTCAGAAAAAGGTTTCGAGAAGAGGTGGGCTTAGCGCCAAAAACATTCATTAAAATCATTCGGGTCAATTCTATGTTGCCCATCTTATTGAATAACAGAAAACACCGGTTGGTCGACATTGGCTACGAATACGGTTATTTTGATCAATCACACTTCATCAAAGAATTTAAATCTGTGGTAGGTTGTACACCCAAACATTTTCGTAACAGCAAATCAATGATAGTCTGAAGTACCAATCAACCTCACCATGGAAACAATTTGATAGCGGCCGATTAAATCAAGATGCGATAGAATATCCTTTTGCCCGTCAAAAATCACATGTCTAAGATCATACTGTGCTTTCTATTCATTCAAACAGCTGGTGCAGCTGTGTTTAACCCGGCACCCACTCAAGATGTTCTAGATAACCCACACCGAGGATTCATGCTTTGGGGCTCAAACGTATTGGCTGATGGTGGCCTACCTGATAATTTACATGAAGCCAATATCTATCATGCCTACCTCCCTTGGCGCATGGTTGAGACAGCAGACCAGGTTTTTGCTTGGGCAGAGGTTGAACAAACTTATATCACGCCGATTATTAACGACCACCCTGATGCCACTTTGGTGTTGCGATTGGTGGCTGATTATCCTGACGGCCCTGGTTCTGGTCTTGACAGTCACTACACCGGCGGAGATAACAACCGCGATTATCCGCTGTTTTTAGAACAACCTCCCTACAACATCACTGGCCATTCCTACACCAGCTGTAACGGCGATGGGCCCGGCATTGCTCCTGACTGGAATGATCCAGAGTTCATCAATCAAGCTCAAGAATTGATCACCGCTTTTGGTTTGTATTTTGATGGCGATCCTCGAATCACTGCCATTCAAGTGGGACTGATAGGCTTGTGGGGTGAGTGGCATCAATCTGGTTGTGAATCCATTGCTCCTGAAGCCTTGGTAAAAAACGCCCTTAAGAACAGCTATGACAATGCCTTTATGCAAACGCCATTACAAACAAGGTATGCCAGAGACCCCGATGTGTTAGGTGTTGAATTTGGTTTTCATGAAGATTATTTCCCCTCCTTCACGGCCAATTGTATCTATGGTTTCCCACAATGTGATGATTCAGGTGATTGGAATTTAGAATATGGCTTGACCAACATCGTACCTGTTGCACGCAACAATTGGCAAGTAAGTCCAATTTCTGGTGAAAGCCCTTTAAGCAGCCAAAAAAACACCTGGATCAATGATGAGGCTGATGTTACCACTGTACTCAACGATTACCATTTCAGCTTTCTGGGACCCGCAGGTAAACATGAAGAGCCTGGCAATGATGCAGCCATGGACCGCATTGCTAATCAGTTGGGCTACAGATTCCAAGTTGATGACCTGACCATCGACAATCCAATCACTACTGGGAGCGCCACAATTCAAGCCAACCTCAGCAATGTAGGTTCAGCACCTGTTTATATCCCCTATCACTTGGCTATCGACTGGGTTGATGACAGCAACAATATAGTTGCAACCTGGTCATTCGATGATGACTTGAGCACCTTGCTACCCGATACATCACTCACGCTTGAACAAAACTTTGTCATTAATTTATCTAATAACACCTATACCATTAGACTGTACTTAAGTCCAGTCAATCCAGCAGGCAAAAACATCATCTTAGCCAATCAGAATCGCGACGAATCTGGACGTGTCATCATTGGTGGCATCACTGTGAATGTGAGCGATTTAATCTTTGCTGATGGGTTTGATTGAAACGATTAGATTTGTTTGAATCCAATCTTGTTCACAGCTTCATTTATGATAGACCGTAGCTGAAAAAATTTGGCAGCAAACTTCACTTCGGCATCACCCAGTGAACGAATGTAAATGCTTGTATCGGGCTGATGAATTCGCTGTGAGTGAAATGTTTAGATAGATTAAAGTCGCTGTGCGGTGACTTGATAACGTAAATTACCGCCTGTTTGCAAAGCATTGAATGGATAGCAGGTAGTGAGGATCAATTCGTCTTGGCTGTTGATGCTGACTTGTTGTTTGCTGGAATCTATGACACTTAAATTTTTAATCCTGTAGACAAATTCGCCAGCAGTGGTTTCGATGTGTATCAAATCATTCATTTTAACTTGAGATAGGAACTTAAAATGCGAATCATTATGTGCACTGATGACCGTGCTTAATGGCTCCCCAGGCATGCCTGAAGTGATGGTCCGTGCTGGCCCAAATGCCATGTTACGACCATTGGCTCCTTCCAAGACATAACTGGTTTCATTCAAGGATGGGAATGTGAGTTTGGCCACAGGATGGGTGTCAGCCCAATCCCAGGGTTTGTGTTGCTTGCCATCTGTAAGGGTTTCTTGCCAGGCGTCAGCAATGAGGTACTGAGCCATTTGGGCTTTGGCCAGCAAGTAGACGGAGGAACCTACCTGCCAGCTGCCCACGGTTAATAATGCAGCAATGATGATTTTGACCCACAGATATTTCCTTGTTTTGCGGCTCGATACTTTGGCTCCGAAAGTATAGTTTTGAGAGTTAGAATTGATCATCATCGGCTCCATTATTTAGCGTTATTATTCGACTTATTTATGCCAATCTGCGATTGATAAACCAGGCACTGATCATAAGGATCAAACCCATTAAGAAGTTCCAGCGCCAACCCAATGATCCTTGAGGAAAAGGCGTTTGTTGCGCGGCTTTTGCTCGGGCCATTCGGCTGGCATCCGGATTCCTGTCAACTGCCACCATGGCAGTGAACTCTGTGATTAAGTGATGTTTGAGCGCCAACTCAATGATTTCATCTTTCAGGATTTCATAGTCACCACCCAACATCATGTCATCGGTCATTTCTTCGACTTTATTCCGAGCCCATAATCTGGCAATCCCGGTGGTTTGGTCATCATCATTCAGGGTGATTTGTTCCGACCATGTAGACTGCTTTTTGTTGCTACCGTGTTGCTCATTTCTCAAACCGCTGATAACAAAAGAAGGGGCTTTTAATGATTTGTAAGAACCTGCTTGCATAAGCGGTGTTTTACTGGTGATTACTAACGGTTGATCCATGTATAGATCCGGAATCACGCTGGGGCTTTGTACCACATCTGACACATCCCAAGTTACATTTAAATCTGTCAAAGCAGGATGAGTTAATTGGGTGAATAAATGACTCATCGCTTCATTCACATCATCCAATGAGGCAATGTGGGTATAGGTGCCGCGACCAAACATGGCAGCCTTACTCATGAAATAGTTGTTTGGCGCAGGTCCAATCGCAATGGTGAATAACCGGGCATCGCCGATGTCTTGCGCAATCTGATCAAAAATCATGGCTTCATTACCAACAGAACCATCAGTCATGAAGATGATTTGGTTCAAGTGATCAGCCACAATGTTTTCTCTTTGCATCGCAATTTGTAAAGCTGGTGCCATATTGGTGCCACCATCTGATGAGAAACCATCCACAAAATCCAAAGCCAAGCCGATGTTATCCGGTGTGGCTAAGCGTGAAGCTGGGAACAGGGCTTTGGCTGTTGAATCAAAATCTATGACATTGAAATAGGTACTGTCATCCAATTCAGACAAAGCAAACAACAATGCATCTTTCGATTGTTCTAGGGCTTTGCCATGCATCGATCCGGAGGTATCCATGATGTAAGTCATGTTTCTGGCTTGTGCAGACTTTTCTGTACTGTTTGGCGGCAGAACCATCAACAATGAATACTCAAAGCCATCTTTTTGTTCAGAAAAATAGGCTGCTTTGGGTGTTTTACCAGCCTGTGGATACCAGCGTAATACGAAGTCATTGTTGTCATACAATTGCTGATCTTCCAAGGTTATCTGGTGTATGGCAAATTGCTGATTAATCTCGACATTGTGATGGACTGAACGCAATTCATCTAATTCAAAGCCCGCATCTAAATTGATCTTAATTTGCCTGAAATTTTGATCAATAACACCTCCACTGACAGGTAGCTGCGCATCCATTCCAGCAGGAATATATCGATCTTTTATCGCCATCGGTAATCGCAACTCATAAAACTTTTGCGAATAGTGCAAAGTCATTTGATATGTAATTTCAACACTGATTTCTTCTAACGGTCCAATATTGGCTATTTCTGAGGTAAAAATATTGGGCCGATATTGCTTAACCATGGTGGCCGTTAAGCCATCTGCCTTGGCTTGCTCATAGATCTGCTCAGCTT
>JBPOFV010000102.1:0-6905 GCA_051252335.1 Marinicella sp.
GTCTATGGTAAAGCATGGATATTGGATGACTGAATATATATCAATTTCAAAAATACTGAAAAATGGGCCAACTAAATATGCTATGGCTTATTTATATACAGAATCAGACGAATTTGATATGACATATTTTGTTGATTTTAATCTTAGAGTTATACTGCGAGCCATTGATTCACTGCATGAATATTTGGCTAGGAAAGCAGATGAGGTAAAAAGTGTTGAATCAAATATTAATAACTCAGAATTATGTAAGAGCTTAAACTATAGACAGTTGGCTTTACTTTCACACGCTATAAGAAATCCTGGCGCAATATATACCATTGAAACACATGGGAACTCACATAATATAAGCTATCCTACCTCCAGAACTGATTTACTTGGTTTGGTAAAGTTAGGGATTGTTGAAAAATATAAAAGAGGTAAGGCATTTGTATTTAGAGCAGTAGATAATCTTAAAGAACACTTAAGCACCCTTGAATAGCTATGCGCATAGCCTAAACCCTACTCATTAATAACTAAAAGGGGTACAAAAGTGGGGTATAAAAATAACTGAACATATTTTAATTGTTATATATCAATAACTTACTAGTGCAAATTGGCGCCCTCTGGGCGCGCCATCTTTTCAAAATTGCAGTCATAAACATTTCACTACAATAATTCACATATCCTTGGTGTATGATATTTGTATTAAACTGACTTGGAGCATCTATGCAAAAGCAATTTTGGCTGGACGTGTGGGATAACAATGAAATTGGTTTTGATCAAGACACGGTGAATCCACTGTTATCCGGTCACATCAAAGCCTTAGGTTTGTCTCAAGGAGACAGCATTTTTGTGCCTTTGTGTGGTAAATCGATCGACATGATTTGGTTGCTTAAACAAGGTTATAAAGTGGTCGGGGTGGAGCTCAGTGAAGATGCCATTGAACAGTTTTTTGCTGCCTTGAAAGTTAAACCTGAGATTTGGAATGATCACTCATTCAAGCGATATTCGGCGTATAACATTGAGATTTTGGTGGGTGATTTTTTTCAGTTAACCGATGATCAAGTGGGATCAGTTGAGGCCATTTATGACCGAGCCTCGTTGGTGGCTTTGCCGGAAAATATGCGCAATGACTATACCCAACATTTAGTGAAGGTTTGTCAAAAAGCTCCTCAGCTGTTGATCACTTTTGTGTATGACCAAAGCCTACAAGATGGCCCACCATTTTCAATCACCGAAGATGAGGCGCACCAACATTACATTGATGACTATCAAGTTTCATTGCTTGACAGTGTTGATGTCACTGGTGGCTTGAAGGGTGGTTGTCAGGCTGATGAACAGGTTTGGCTGTTGCGGTAGCTGGAGTGGGTTGAGAACCAAGCACCCAAAAACAATTCCGGACACTTGGCTGTTGATCACTTCTTCTTCGGCATATACAAATCTGTAATGGTGCCTTCAAACGCTTCGGCACTCATGGCCACTGATTCAGCCAATGTCGGGTGTGGATGAATGGTGAGGCCAATGTCTGCCGCTTCACAACCCATTTCAATTGCCAAACACAACTCACTGATCAGTTCGCCGGCATTGGTGCCGACAATTCCAGCACCTAAAATTCGATTGGTCGCTGGATCAAATAACAATTTAGTGAAACCTTCGGTGCGGTCATTACCTATCGCTCGGCCACTGGCCGCCCAAGGGAATTTGCCCACTTCATAGGCTACGCCATTTTCCTTGGCATCAACTTCAGTTAAACCCACCCATGCCACTTCTGGATCGGTATAAGCCACAGAAGGGATGACCAAGGCATCAAAGTACACTTTCTCACCATGGGCCACTTCAGCAGCCACTTTCGCTTCATGCGTGGCTTTATGGGCCAACATGGGCTGGCCAACAATGTCGCCTATGGCAAAAATATGATCCACATTGGTGCGCATTTGTTTGTCAACTTCAATAAACCCACGATCTGTCACTTCAACACCAGCGTTTTCGGCATCTAATAGTTTGCCATTGGGTGTACGGCCAACGGCCACCAAGACCCGGTCATAGGTGACTTTATCTGTGCCATCAAACTCTACTTCTAAGCCATTTTTGTTGGCCACACAGGCAGTGACTTTGGATTTAAGTTTGATGTCTTTGTATTGTTTTTTGATGTGTTGCATCAAGGGTCTGACCAAGTCTTTATCTGCGCCTGGTATGATTTGGTCCATCATTTCAACAATGGTAATTTCTGTACCTAAGGCTGAATAAACCGTGGCCATTTCTAAACCAATGATGCCCCCACCGATGATTAACATGGATGCAGGAATCTCTGCCATTTCAAGCGCGTCAGTTGAATCCATCAACCGCTCATCTTCCCAAGGCATACCAGGTAACTTAAATACTTGTGAACCTGCGGCAATGATGCATTGTTTAAAGGTCAGCTGTTCACCGTCTATGCTCACTGTATGAGCATCCACAAATTTGGCTTCACCCGTTTTGCGGTTCACTTTTCTTTGTTTGGCCATTTGGCCTAAGCCGCCGGTCAGTTTTTGTACCACCGATTGTTTAAAGCCCAGTAATTTTTCTCGATCGATTTCTGGTTTACTGAAGGTCACTCCATGCGCTGCCATGTGCTCGGTTTCGCGAATGATCGCCGCCGTGTGCAACAAGGCTTTTGATGGGATACAACCCACATTCAAACACACCCCACCCAGGGATTCATAGCGCTCCACCAATGTGACATCCATGCCCAAGTCTGCTGCCCTAAATGCTGCTGTGTAACCACCAGGTCCTGCACCTATGACCAATAATTCGGTGTCATAATCGCCCGCATCTGCTGCTGGAGCAACCGCTGTTTCTTGAGGCGCTGCCGGAGTTTCAACCTGTGTTTGTTCAGCAGGTTGTTTGACTTCAGGTTCTGCTTCGCTGGCAGAGTCATCCACTTCCATTTGGCCAATGACTTGACCCTTGGCCACATCATCACCTTCTTTAACTGTAAGAGATTTTATAATGCCTGCTTGTGGGCTGGGAATTTCCATGGTGGCCTTGTCACTTTCTAAAGTGATGATGGACTGATCTTTGTCAACGCTGTCACCTGCCGCAACCAATACTTCGATAACGGGCACATTATCAAAATCGCCAATGTCTGGAATTCTTATGTCTGTCAGTTTACTCATAATTTTTTATTCGACTTATTATTTTAATCAGGTACCGTCCCAAACAGGAACGCCCAATGATGTGGCTAAAATTTCGGCATCTTCTGTGACTGCCTTGTGTTTGCCATGATCGACAACATTAATGCGACTGGCATCAGCCAACACCAAATTTATCTCGTAGCTGTAATAGGATCCATTCTTGCTGCGAATCCGCTCTCGCAGCAGTTGAATCGCTTTCACGTCGGAAAGTTCTACCAACTCAGGTTTTTTCCCCGCACGCATGTTGTGTTGTGGCTTTTTCCTGCCCTTATAATAACAACCATAAAAGGTGTCAAAGACACGCGGAACAGTCATGAAATAATACATCAACACACCGACTGCTAAAAAAATACCGCCAAAAATGATACCAAAAATCAACAGCGCCCAGTCTTTGGCACCTTCAGCCACAAATATGGCTGTTGGTATGGCCATGGATATCAGGCCTACTGCGGCAAAAATAACACAAAACAGCTGTGCACCTTTGGTGGCCTTGAATACCAACAAATCTGGGTTGCTGCTGTCCAAACGATGGGTTTGGAAATTGGCGCCACCTCCTTTTAAGGGGTGCCAATCAGTTTGTACTGCCAAGGGATGATTGAAAACTTCAGGATCAATAGATTGGACAGCTTTTTGCTTGGCTTCTTCAATCAATTTTTTTAGCTTTTCAAACATCTTCTTCGCTTACAACAGCATTTTCTTCATGTCAGATAAAATGCTGGATAAGTACACAATAAATCGTGCTGCATCAGCACCATCAATCACTCGGTGGTCATAACTTAATGACAAGGGTAACATCAGTTTTGGTTCGAAGTCTTGCCCGTTCCAAACAGGTTTTATGTTTGACCTTGATACGCCCAAGATGGCCACTTCTGGTGAATTAATGATCGGCGTAAAAGCAGTTCCACCAATACCACCCAATGATGAGATTGACATGCTGCCGCCTTGCATATCACTGGGAGCCAATTTACCCTCACGGGCTTTGATCGATACATCACGCATTTCTTTGGCAATTTCAAACACTTCTTTTTTGTCACAATCTCGAATCACAGGGACCACCAAGCCATTGGGCGTGTCAACGGCAATACCGATGTGAAAGTATTTCTTATAAATCAGGTTCTCACCATCCACATCTAATGACGTGTTGAATTTAGGGAATTTCTTCAGTGCTTTGGCCATGGCTTTAACGATAAAAGCCAGTGGCGTCAAACTAAAACCCTGGGCTTTGGCATCGGCTTTATTTTCATTCCGAAATGCTTCTAATTCGGTGATATCAGCTTCATCATATTGTGTGACATGAGGAATTCGAACCCAATTTCTGTGTAAGTATTTGCCTGATATTTTTTGGATGCGGCTGAGTGGTTGGCTCTCAACTTCACCAAATTCAGTAAAATCAATGGCAGGAAATGGCGGCACATCAAAGGTTGATGTAACCACAGTTTGACCACCTGATTGCATGGCAGTTTTAATGTGTTGTTTGACATCTTCTTTGGTAATGCGGCCTTTGCGTCCAGTGCCAGTTACCGTACTGATTTCAACACCCAATTCTCGAGCAAACTTTCTGACTGAGGGTGATGCATGAGCCAACTTTCCACTGGCTTTTTTAGGTAGCTCAACAGGTACAGGTGGTTTTTTAACAGGGGCTGCCATTTTTGGCGGTTCTTGTTTCGGTGCTTCCGTTGGTTCTTCTTTGACTGGTTCAGGCTTCTTCTTTGGTTCAGTTTTCTCTACTGCAGATGCCGCAACTGTTTTCAGTTTTATCATCGGACTGCCTTCAGAAACCACATCACCTTCTTTGATTAAAACAGCTTCAATCACACCTGCTTCCGGGCAAGGTACTTCGATGGTGGCTTTTTCAGATTCTAATGAGATGATGGCATCTTCAGCTTGCACCTCATCACCCACTTTAACCAAGACCTCTATCACTTCAACTTCATTGAAATCGCCGATATCTGGTACGTTTATTTGTTTGCTATCACTCACAATTCTTTTCCTCTAATCAGCTCTTATCTCGTTCTTGGGTCAACTAATGTTGCATCAATGGCATAAGCTTTCATCGCTTTGGCAATGGCGGTTTTTGGTAAATCACCTGCTTTAACCAGTTCTACCACTGTGGTATAGGCAATGTGGTTTCGATCCACTTCAAAGAAGCTTCGCAGTTGTTCTCTGGTATCACTGCGACCAAAACCATCCGTCCCTAAAGTGGTGTAACTGGCTTTAACCCACGGCCTGATTTGTTCAGCAAAATCATGGGTGTAATCAGTGGCAGCAATCACTGGACCAGATTGTTTGTCTAAACATTGTTCAACATAACTGAGCTTGGCTTTTTTGTCGGCATTCAAGCGATTGTGCCTTGCCACGGACTGAGCTTCACGTTTTAACTCGGTCAAAGATGTGGCACTCCAAATGTCGCAACTGACTTTAAAGTCTTTAGCCAACATATCTGCCGCTGCTTCTACTTCACGTAAGATGGTACCCGATCCAAGCATTTGAGCTTTGATTTTGCCTTTACCACCATCTTTGAGTAAATACATGCCCTTGATGATGCCTTCATCTTGACCTTTGATCATTTCAGGGTGTGAATAATTTTCATTCATCAAAGTCAGATAAAAGTACACATCTTCGTTGTTTCCGTACATCCGTTGCAAACCGTTTTGTATGATTACAGCCACTTCGTGTGCGTAGGTTGGGTCGTAAGAAATACAGTTGGGCACAGTAGAGGCGATTAAATGTGACTGACCATCTTGGTGTTGCAATCCTTCGCCGTTCAATGTGGTTCTTCCAGCAGTGCCACCCAACAAAAATCCTTTGGCTCGCATGTCTCCAGCTGCCCAGCATAAATCACCCACCCTTTGATGCCCAAACATGGAGTAGTAAATATAAAATGGAATCATTGGCACATCATAATTGGCATACGATGTGGCGGCCGCTATCCATGATGACATGGCTCCGGCCTCAGTAATGCCTTCTTGCAAAATTTGTCCATCAGCGGACTCTTTATAAAACATCAGCTGATCTGAGTCTTCTGGTTCGTATTGTTGACCTTGGTGGGAATAAATACCCAATTGTCTGAACATGCCTTCCATCCCGAAAGTACGCCCTTCATCACACAAGATCGGAACCACGCGTTGTTTGATTTCTTTGTCTCTGAGTAACAATGCCAAGACCCTAACAAAGGCCATGGTGGTTGAAATTTCCCTGTCACCTGTGCCTTTGGTGATGCTCTCAAATGCCGATAGAGCAGGCACTGCCATGGCGTGTTCATTAACCACTCTGCGAGGTAAATATCCGCCTAATTCTGTACGGCGTTGTTGCAAGTACTTGATCTCAGCTGAATCATCAGCTGGTTTATAGTATGGCACCTCTTCTAATTGATCATCTTTAATCGGCACATGGAATTTATCCCGAAAATGACGGATCGATTCGGTATCCATTTTCTTCTGCTGGTGTGTGGTGTTGGCCGCCTGACCCGAATGACCCATACCATAGCCTTTAACTGTTTTGGCCAATATGACTGAAGGTAAACCTTCGGTTTCATTGGCTTCAGTGTAAGCTGCAAACATTTTATGTGGATCATGACCCCCTCGATTCAAGCGCCAGATATCGTCATCAGTCATGTTAGAAACCATTTCTTTCAATTCAGGGTATTTGCCAAAGAAATGCTCACGTACATAGGCACCATCTTTCGATTTATAATTCTGGTAATCACCATCAACCGCTTCTTCCATGCGTTTACGTAACAGGCCATCTTTATCC
>JBPOFV010000103.1:0-6880 GCA_051252335.1 Marinicella sp.
TGAGTGTCTCAAGAGGATGCGAATTATAACCACACTTTCGCTCCTGTAAACCCCTTTGTGACAATTTAGTGAAATTAATTTTACCAGGTTATTTACTCTTGAATGGGAAACATCGCTATAGCTTAATTTGGCTGTTTTATACTGTCTGTAAACTGATGATTTTTTTATAAGCAACAGGCAGAGCAAATTGCATGCCTGCCATATGATCCACAAAACGACCTGCCACCACTTCACCCCTGGCTTCCATTCTTTGTAGTTCAAATGAAACATTTCTCCACTTAACCGGCATTTGTTCCAGATTCCAAATGTCATAACTCAACACACCATATCGATTCATCATCATGGCAATATAGTCCTTTATCTCAACTTGTTTTTGTTCGATCACACTCCATCGGCCCATCATTTCTAGGTAACCCAAATTATTGGCGTATTTTTTGGCTTTAATTAACTGTCTCCTGCGATCAGCTGGAGATTGTGAAAACACTCGCAATGCCTGGAACCCATCTGCGACAATCAAACCTTCTTTTATCAAATAAATCAACACCTGTTCAAGCTCTATTGGCATCAAGTCTGTGTATGCCAACAATTCTCTGAAAAATTGTGCGCCATGGCTTTCTATCACACTCAGCACCATCCTGGATTTGGCGTTTAATTGCTCAACCTCCTTGATGGCTGGAAACAGATGGGCCAAACGATTCTCTAGAAATGTGAATTTCGTTTTTTGTATGGTCATTTGATTCAAGTCATCAGAGACCAAAACCGCCTTAGTTCTTTTCCATATAAATTGACCGCTTTGGCACAACATATCTAACATCATGCCGTGGTAATCCTGGACCCGCGGTCCCAATATCTCTTCCTCCCATGATAATGCATTGGTAGCGAATCCTTGCCACTGGTGCAGCACTTGTGTAAGCCCTTCAATTCCAACGGCAGGTTGACTGACAAATTGCCACTCTTTTAAAAAGTCTTCATAGCCACCAGAGGACAGTGTCTTGACATCACGCCTTGCCTGACTTAATTGAGATTTTCTCAACCGTGCCAAATGATTCCGCTCTATCCATTGATCATTTGAATGAGTCCCTTTGGCATATAAAAAAGCCACTCCTTTAGCTTCTAATAGCTGTAAAGTTTGTAGCAACAAACTGGCAGCAACAGGAATCCTGTGATTCAATGCTTCAAACTCTACCAACCCGCTGAGAGTCAGTCGATTTGCAACCAATGACTCAATAAGACTGACATCCAACCGTTCTGGATGATTGCTCCATACGTCAATTAATTGTTCGTATTTAGGACTGTATATAATGTTGATGCCTTTTAGCTGAATTTGATTTAAACGTTTGGCATCTATCAATTGCTGCAAACCCTCCTGAAAAGCCTGTGATTCATCCGGCCACAGCAGCCCATGAAAGAACACCCATTCTTGCAACTCATCTAAATCCCTGACTTTGGGTTTCAGTTGCTGGTTAAAACTTTCAATATCAGCTTGACTGAGCTTGTAAGCTGCAAATGATTCATCCAATGATTTAGTGTGAATAGCCAATGTACGTCGTTCTTCTGCTGGTGCTTCATCAAGGAAGGCATAATTTCTTGCATTGATGATGGCCAGCGAAGTGGGCGAAGGTGTATGACTGTCAACATAATGTATATTTATTGACTCTACTTCAATGGCTTTGAGAATATCAGCCAATCTATCAACATCCATGATTCCTTCTGTACAATCAACAATGGTTTGTTCAACCAATGGATGATCTGGCACAGTACGGTTACCCGCAATGTTCTCTGCACAAGCGATTTGATCAGGGAATATTTCAGCCACTAAATCTTCAGCTTCATTGCGTTGAAACTGAGGCAAAACCCTTTTACCACCTCTTCTTCTTTTAACCGCCAAAGCCACTGACGCATTCCAACGCCACTGGGTCACAAAAAAAGGCGTGTCCAATAAAGCTTGTATCAACACCTCTTTCACTGAGCTGGCCTTTAAATAATGTTGAACAATCTCTAATTCGAAACTGTGAGTAGAACTCAATGAAAGGATCAAAGCATCTTCCAAAGCTGCTGCCTGTAATTCAAAATTAAATTGACGACAAAACCTTTTGCGCAATGCCAAGCCCCAAGCTCGGTTAACCCTTGAGCCAAAGACTGAGTGAATGACCAAGTGCATGTCATTATTGCCATCGAAGAAACGTTCGACCACAATGTCTTGTTGTGAAGGGATGACACCTAAGACATCTTTAGTTTTACCTGCATAATTGAGCAATTGGCTTAAACCAGACTCATTCACCGGCAATTTTGACAGATCACCAGTCTGTTTTTTATCAGACAAATGTTTATTAAATTGGAGACGAAGGTTTGAGACGGCTTGGCTCAACTCATCAGAACGCCACATTTGCACTCCGAACCAAAAGGGAATATTCGGTGGCTGCCCGGCAGCATCCTCAACGAAAACCGTGCCGCTTTGTACTTTCAATATTCTGTATGAATGGTTTCCAAGCTGAAAAATATCGCCAGGTATACTCTCAAACGAAAAGTCTTCATTTAAAGTGCCAATTTTTAAATCATCGGGCAATAATCTGACATCGTAATCAAATTGATCTGGTATGGTGCCACCATTGAGCAAAGCTGTTAAAGAAGCTGCTTTGCGTGGCCTGATTTGATCCATTGCCTCATCAAAAAATATCAAAGCACGTTGATACGTCGAGCGCCCAGAATAACCATCTGCCAACATATTGACCACTTGATAAAACTGGCGCTTACTTAAATTAGAATACAAACTTGCTGTAGAAAATAAATGATACAACTGTTCCGCTTGCCAGGTTTTTTGTGAAACCTCAGCGATAATTTGCTGAGCCAATACATCTAAAGGCTGCTTGGGGAAACTCGTTTCATCTAAGGTACCCTCTTCAATTGCAACGAATAAAGCAGTCGCTTCTAACAAATCGTCGATTGTCATGGGGTGAATGATCCCTTTAGGTATCCGGTCAACACCATGTCCTGATCGACCCACACGTTGTAAAAATGATTGAATGCTACCAGGTGAGCCCAACTGAATAACCAGATCCACATCACCTATATCAATGCCTAACTCAAGTGATGCAGTCGCAACAATTGCTTTTAGCTGACCTGCTTTTAAAGCTTGTTCCGCTTGCAATCGATGTTCTTTAGCCAGTGAACCATGATGCGCTGTCACCAATTTATCACCGACACGCTCAGCCAGATGTTTAGCAACCCGTTCAGCCAATCGGCGGTTGTTAACAAATACCAAAGTTGTGTTGTGCTTTTTGATGGCTTCAGCCACTTGATGATGAACCTCGCCCCATTGTTCATTCGACATTATCGCCGCCAAAGGGCTTGGTGGAATTTCAATCGACAACTCCATATGTCTCTTGTGGCCCAAATTCACCACCGCTGAAAATTGCGGATGCAAGACATAATGTTGCATTTTCTCTATCGGTCTTTGGGTGGCTGATATAGCTATACGCTGTGGCCTAATATAGGCTAAAGCTTCGAGCCTCATCAATGTTAAGAGCAAATGCGCCCCTCTTTTATTAGGAGCCAGCGCATGAATCTCATCTATAATGACTGTCTCTACGCCATGCATGATGGATCTACCCGCCTGTGAGGTTAAAATATTATATAAAGATTCGGGTGTGGTCACTAAAATATGCGGCGGTTTAAGTTTGATCTTTTCCCTTGCATAACTGCTGGTATCGCCAGTCCATACTGAAGATGTAATACAAGTATCACCAGTTTGCATAGTATTTATGGCATCAAGAGGCTCTGTCAGATTGATATTGATGTCATTTGACAATGCTTTCAATGGGGAAATATAAATCACTTTAAGCCCAGTTGATTCATCTGCCTGAGCTGTATGTAACTGATCAATCGCACTTAAAAAAGCTGCGAATGTCTTACCTGAACCGGTCGGCGCTGAAATTAAAACATCCTTGCCTGACTGAATTTCTTTCCATGCGGCAGCCTGAACTTGAGTTGGCTGGCTATATTGCTGGGTAAACCATTGTTGGATGATTGGATTAAACATTTGGCAAAGTGAGTCTTAACAATTATAATGCGGCGGTTAAAATAAAATTTAGAAAACACAGGATAATTCATGAGTGATCAAGATTCGATATTTTTTAGAAATTTTTCCATTTTGCTGGGAGCATTGGTTATCTTAACCATAGTCTTGGCGTTAATTGGTATTTCTATGCAAGATAAATTAGTAGCCAATGTACAGGGTCAAGCCGACAGAAGCTCGATTCAGGAATCAATCAAGCCGGTGGCTGAAGTTAACACAGACCCCAACGCTGTTATTGAAGCAGCCCCAAGTGCCATGGCTGCAGCCTTTGATGGATCACTGGATGGAGAAATGCTGTATAACAATGTTTGCATGGCATGTCATACCACTGGAGCTGGTGGAGCACCTAAATTAGTTGCGGCAGAATGGGATGGTCGATTAGATAAAGGCATGGATGCAGTACTCGCTAACGCCATCAATGGTTACACCGGTGACCAAGGCATGATGCCTGCCAAAGGTGGTCGAGTTGATTTAACCGATGAACAAGTTCAAGCAGCTGTAGAGTTCATGACCACGAATATACAATAATTAATCAGTCTCATGATTAAAAAAAGCGGATTTAGTCCGCTTTTTTTATGCCTGTCCAGAAATTTTTTCCACGCCAATTATGACACGTCTACAGGCTCATAACTGAATGGAGTTTCTGGGCCCAAATGAGCACCAGAGGTAAGTTTCAAATCTTGCCCAGCTGCATAACTTCCTGGTGAATAGCTATTTATCACTGTATCCTCAGGCAATAAATCTAAATGAACAAACGTATCAGTAATTAGTTCACTACAAAACATGGAATGCGAACCGGTAGAAATACCTAATTTACCTGCCAAAAAATGCAACGCCATTGCCTCCAAACTAGGAAACGCTGTGCCATCGACTTTTTGCATAAATTGTGCCAATCTATTTAAGAAGTCATCAGGTCTTTTATAAATTAACGGTCTCCAGGTAAATGAGTATTGAGCTCCAGTTTGACTGGGTTTGTTTTTACAAAACTCAAGAACAGCTGCCAAATCCAACAAATGAACACCCTTTTTCTCTTGGCCATCTAGCACATCAACAATAGACGTGATTTCATCACTGGTCCATAACAACGGACTATCAACACCTGGTAATCGAACAACCATAGCGACATGAGAAAATGAGGTGTGGTCAATCTTTTCTATTAATTGGCTCTCTGGCCCTGGTCCATGAAAAAGAATTAAATCTCCCACTGTCATATTTTTCACAATATTTTTGTATTTAAGCAAAACAGTTAACCTCTTATCATTTGTGAATTTACAGCCTAATATGGTAACATGATTATCAAAAAGGGCGTGTGGGTTTACATATACAAGCTAAGACAAAAACCCATATAAATAACAAAAATAAGTTTTTCAGTAAGGCAATATCAATCAATGATTTTTCTTAAACAGGAAATATCACCGAGACATTTTTACAAGCCGCTCATGATTTTTGTATGCATGATTTTTTTTAGCGCCTGCCAATTAAACTATCCAAGTAAATTTCAAGGCACATTAAAAATAGAACATGCATTCGTCAATAAGTCTGCAACGATCACAGAAACGACTGAATTGCTACCAGAAATACAATCTATTCAATTTACAGAATTTAATGCCGATACGATCATTGACTTTAAAAAGCACAACAAAGACTTGTTACTCAAAATAAAGGTCACTCAATTACCTAGTGGTATCAACGAATCAACATTAACATTGTTTCCAAAATACTTAGACCAAGTAAGCTATTTCAATCAATCAAAGTCAAAAGGCTTCAGCGAAGTAAGTCAACAATTCAGAAATCGGACCAACGAACACAGGTATTTTTCAAGTCAAAAATTTGCCTTTAATATTGATCACAAAGATTATGACAGCACTCATTACTTACTGATTAAATCCAATAAAAATCGATTTGTTGAAATTGGCTGGTCAGACACCATTTCCTATATCAAATCTGATGCCCAGTTCAGTCACTTTTTCACTTTAGTCTATAGCATCATTTTGGCGATGATTCTATTTAATGCTGTTTACTACCTCTACAACCGAGATCGTTCATACTTGCTCTACACTTTATATATGTTGACAGCCTTGTATTCTCTGCTGTGGCAAGAAGGTAAAATCAATGACTTGCCTTGGTTATCTTGGAGAGTCCTCGGTGATTATAGTGGACTGATTTATGTGGCCCTTTCCGACTTGGTTGGCATCTTGTTTTTCTATCGATTCATGCGACTTAACATTTACCAAAACTGGCTGATTAAATTAGTTGCCATTTGTGTGGTTTTCAGAATCGGAATCATGCTAACTGCATTGATACAATTCCATGTATTAGAAGGGCTTCAATATGCAGAGTTAAGTGCCTTGTTTAATATCAGCATCATCGTATCCAGTTTGTTAATCTGGATCATCATATTGATAAAAACCCTACAAAGAGTACCACAAGCAAAATATTTATTCGTGGCCTGGTCCTTGATGATTTTTTCAGTGATGTGCCGGGTATATTTTTCAATGAACCCTCATCCAGACTATATATGGATGCCGCACAGCTATGAACTGGCTGTGATGTTAGAAGGCTTGGTGTTGGCGTTTGCAATGGCCAATAGAACCATGCAATTCAGAGCACAGCGTGATCATGCTGTCAGTAAATACAATGCTGCTGAACGATCTATATATGAACACCAGCTCATCACTCAATTTCAACAAGAAATGCAAGAGTTAGTCAAAGACCCCACATTAAGCATTGAAGAAGTCAAAGAAAAAACCAATATCAAGTTCCATTTATTGATCAACAAAGCATTTCCTATTAAAAATTCATTGA
>JBPOFV010000104.1:0-6878 GCA_051252335.1 Marinicella sp.
ATACCTAAGAGCACGCTGCGCTGATAGCCCATAACTGACCCTTTTTTCTTAGACCAATAAGGGTCGTAGTATGAGTTTTTAATTAAATGTTTACCGACGTCATTGATCCAATGTACTTCTAACTCAGCAACCATTCTTGCAAAAACTTGACTGGTATGAATAATTTGGCCAGCCACCAACCATTTTGGCAGACGATTGAATAAGCCTGACCCAGGGAATATCATGAATTTCTTGTTTCTGGTCCCAGCATATTCTTTGTCTGAAGCGTGCATGCCAATGTGTGATATGAACCCCGCCAATATGGCTTTATGAATTTGTTCATAATCAGCCTTTTGGTCAGTCATTCGCATTTTTTGTTGTTTAACCAAAGAACTTAATTGGCGGTGTATGTCCTTCCATTCCATATACCTTTTTATAGAGATGAAATGTTCCCTACACCACAGTTTAAAAGCTTTGTTTTTGAGTTGTTTTTTTTGTTTGTTTAATTGATTCCATAGGTTTAATAAAGCCATGAAGTCCGACTTTTCATGGATGTATTTTTGGTGCGCTTTGTCGGCAGCTTGCGACCAATCCAAGGGTCTTTCACGTGGGTCTTGTATGGATAAACCAGAAACAATCACCAACACATCTTTTAAACACCCCAGGGTATTGGCTTTTAACAAAATCCGTGCCAACTGCACATCTATGGGTAAGTGTGCCATCATCTTACCGATTTGGGTCAATTGTTGGCCTTCATCCAGTGCTTCTAATTCAAACAACAACTGATAGCCATCATTGATCATTTTAAAATCTGGCTGATCAATGAATGGAAACTCCGTGAGATGACCCAGTTTCAAAACATGTGTTTGTAGGATGACAGAAGCCAGCGATGTTCGAAGTATTTCTGCATCGGTATGCTCTGGCCGACTCTCGAAATCCTGCTCAGCATAGAGCCGAAAGCAATGGCCCTCTGCGATTCGACCACAACGACCCATTCTTTGATTGGCACTGTCTTGAGCAATCGGTTCAATTTGTAAACCTTGAATTTTACTGCGCGCTGAATAACGACTGATTCTGGCCAATCCTGAATCAACCACATAATGAATCCGCGGAACTGTCAATGAAGTTTCAGCCACATTGGTGGTTAGGATAACCCGGCGTTTATTGCCAGGTTTGAAAATTTTCATTTGATCTGTGGCTGTTAATCGAGCATATAATTTCAATATTTCGGTCTGTGGTAAATGCTTACGCTTTAACTGTTCTGCCGCTTCATTGATTTCTCTTTCGCCAGGTAAGAACACCAACACATCACCTTCAGGACCCAATGCATAAATCTCATCCATTGCCCTGATGATACCTTGATTCAATTCAATGTTTGACTCATCTAATGGCCGGTAATGTGCGGTTACAGGATATGAACGTCCGCTGACATTGATAATCGGTGCGTCATTGAAGTGCTTGGCAAATTTTTCAGTGTCTATGGTCGCTGAGGTGATGATAATTTTTAAATCTGTTCGTTTAACAATCAGCTGTTTAATAAACCCCAACAAGAAATCAATATTTAAACTGCGTTCATGTGCCTCATCGATGATGATGGTGTCGTAGTCATTAAGCCATTTATCACGCAACGTTTGTTGTAATAAAATACCATCAGTCATGAATCTGATGTAGCCTTCTTGACTGTACTTTTCATCAAACCTGACCTGATAACCAACCGCTTGGCCTAAAGGTTGATTAATCTCATCGGCCACCCTTTGAGCCACTGACTTAGCGGCGATGCGACGTGGCTGGGTACATGCAATCTGCCCAGCAATTCCAAGACCTGCTTGTAAACATATTTTGGGGATTTGGGTGGTTTTACCAGAGCCTGTTTCACCGGCAATGATGGTAACTTGATGATTGATGATGGTTTCACTGATCGTTTTTGCTTGTTGGCTGATCGGCAGATCTTGTTCGAGTTTCACAACAGGAACCGCCTCACGACGAGATTGCAAAGCTTTTTGCGAGACTGTCAAAGCATCCAATGCTTGGGCCAATTGTTTAGGGTTTTTCTTGGCTCTAATGAGTTGTTGTTTTAAGCGATGGTGGTCTTTAGCCAGCACATGACCTGACATTTGCTCAATCAGTTTATTGATGTCAGCTTGCACCGCTAATTAATCTATCTCAAGACTTGGTTTGAGGAAATTCTTTGATATATATGTCTTGCTTGGCATATGGAATTTCAATGTCAGCTTGATTGAAAGCAGCATACACTCTCATATGAAGTTCATGACGGATACGCCCACGTAATACCGGCTCTTCAATCCATGCCAATAATTCAAAATCCAATGACGATGCACCAAATGCCCTCATCCGAACTCTTGGAGCAGGGTCAGTAGACACTTCTTTGTGATCAGTGGCTACTTTTTGTAACACTTCACAGACTTTATCAACATCTGTTCCATAAGCCACGCCTACGCTGACTCGAATTCGACTTTTTTCCCAACGACCTGAACTTTCATTGATGATTTTGGCATTACCAATAACATTATTAGGAATGGTGATTTCAATATCATCTCGAGTCAATAACCTCGTTGAGCGCATGCCAACTTGGGTGACCATGCCACGTTCTCCTGAATCCAGATTGACAAAGTCTCCTACTTTATATGGCGTATCGGCAATGATAAAGAAACCAGAAAATAAATTGGCCAAGGTGTCTTTGGCCGCAAAACCAACCGCTATACCAATTACACCAGCAGATGCCAACCAGGCAGTGGGATTGATACCCCAGATGATAAGTAAAATATATGAGCCCAAAGCAATCAGTAAAATTTTACCGATCAATTCAAACAATGGAATGGTTTTGGGTTGCACCATTTCAAATTTTGCTTTATTCCTGGATAATGAGTTCAACAAAATATGAAGAACATTAAAGCCACGCATGATCCAAGTTAACACCAAAATACTGGCTAAAATTCGAATCAAGTTACTTTCTAACGATTCTGACAGTCCAATGGTTTTTACAGCGATACTTAAAAAGAAGAAAAATATGGTTTGGAAAAAAGGTTTTCTGACCGCTGCAATTAACTGGTCATCAACATCACTTTTGGTCCGTTTGCTGATTTGAGAAAAACTTTTGGTAAATATGACCAAGCCAATTTTTGCCAAGATATATCCCATCACCACGATCAGCCCAAAAGCCAGCAATGGAATGGATTGGATTTGTTCCCAATAGGGCTGCCAAGATTCCGGCAAATAGCTCGATAGATTATTTACTATCGCAGTGACATCACTGACCACATCTTTTGTAGTGTCATCAGTTAATGTCTCTTCGGCGGCCTGTTTACTATTCATCTTCAATCAACCAGTTTTAAATGTGACTTTTTAGATTTTTTCTCGTTTGGCTGCTTTACTTGCTCAGTTTCTGAATGATCATCTGACACATCAGAATCTTCCATATCATGCTCAACATCAAACATCATGCCTTTACCATTTTCACGACTGTAAATAGCAGAAATGGCTTCCATGGGTATGATGATGGCATGCGAAACACCTGAAAATCGGGCATTAAAACTTAACAACTCATCATCCATTTGCAGGTTTTGAGCGGCATCAAATGAAATATTAAGTACTATCTTACCGTCTTCTATGATGCCATCAGGGACACGAATGCCAGCATATGTCGCATCAACCACTGCCAAAGGTGTTAATCCATTGTCTGTTATCCATTCATGCAAAGCTTGAATGAAATAAGGTTTAACAGAAGTCATGTCTGGATCAAAAATCAAACCGGTATTCTCTTTCTGACTCTGTGATACTTTTCTTGAACGCTTTGCTTTGGAACATTCTGTGCGCATAGTTACGCAATGACTTAGGTAAGGCTTCCCAATCTAAACCGTAATGCTCTAAACGCCATAAGAATGGTACTAAATTGGTGTCAACCAATGTCATGTCAGAATTCATAAAATATGGGTTTTCGCTGAATAAAGACTCTGCTGCAACCAATTCAGCGGTTAAATCTGCAATCGCTTGTTGTTTGGCTTCACCAACTGCATTTTCAATCTTATCAACGTACTGAAACCAGCCATTGGCTAAGCGATATACGGTGAACCTCAAACGTGCACGGGTCATCGGATCAGGTGGCATCAGCGGAGGATGTGGATACCTTTCATCTAAATATTCTGTGATGACATTGACACCATACAGATGCATATCACGATCTACCAAAGTAGGAATTTCTAGTTTTGGGTTGTTTGCCAGCAAGTCTTCTGGCGGATCATTTCGGTCAACAGAAATGACTTTACAATTGATACTCTTGGTGGCCAAAAGGAATCGAATTCGATGTGAATCAAATGCTTCGGTTTCTGAGTATATGGTAATAACTGATCGCCCACGTTCAATAATAGACACCTAATTTTTCTCCTTTAGTTAAAAGTTAAAAAGGGTTTTTGCAATTCAAATCTGCAAAAACCCTTCATTTTATCAAATTTTGACTATTTTGTTAAGCAAGGTAACAATGCCAATCAATGCACATCCCTGAAATAGTTAACTTTCAGCATATATGCTAAAAATGTAAATAGAGAGACGAATAACAATACCCAAGGTGCGTATGACATCCTGATTAATTGGGCTGGTTCTGCCGAATAATCTAAGAAGTTAACCAAGTCTCTGACCATGTCTTTGTATTCTTGTTCATCCATGGTACCAGGGGTAACCATTTCAAAGCCTTTGAACTCTTTGTGCTCTCCGCCTTCTTCATCAGTATGAATTTCAAAATTTGCTGTTCTTATGCCTTGCATTTCCCAAAGGATATGAGGCATTGATGCATTTTCAAAAGTTAAATTATTCCAACCAGATGGTGCTTTAGGATCTTGGTAATAATTGATTAAAAAGTTATACAACCAATCTACACCACGTGCTTTTGCAATCACCGTTAGATCTGGTGGAGCTTTACCAAAAAAGGCATCACCTTGTTCAGGAGTCATGGCAATTTCCATTTTATCTGAAAACTTTGCATCGGTTAGCACCAAGCCATTCATCATTTCATCTTCAGTCAAACCCAAATCATCAGCCACTCTGTTGTAACGCTGATACTTCATTGAATGACAACCCATACAATAGTTCATGAATGTTTTCGCACCGTTTCTTAATGAATCTACTGATCGAATGTTGGTATGAGCTTTCTCACCTATAAATCCACCACCTGCTGCTTGAACCCAAGCAGTGGCAGTTAAACATACTAGTAATAAAATTATCTTTTTCATCAGTGGTCCTCTATCCTTTCTGGTACTTCATGGTATTTTTCATTTCTGCTGTAGAAAAATAACCACACAAAATAAAAGAAGTAAAACGCCGTCAACACCTGAGCCATCAGTTTGTACAATTCGGTAGCGCCTTGCATCCCAAGCCAACCCAAGATAACAAAAGTTACAGCGAATAAACTCAGCATCACTTTATAAGGCCATCTGCGGTAACGAATTGATTTAACTGGCGATCGATCCAACCAAGGTAAAAAGAACAACACCACAATGGCTAACAACATGATCAATGCACCTAACTGCATATCTGGAACCGCACGTAACATGGCATAAAACGGAGTGAAATACCACACCGGTTTGATATGCTCAGGAGTTACAGCGGGATTAGCAGGAACATAGTTATCATGCTCTAAAAACAATCCGCCCATGTCCGGCTTAACGAACACAATAAACAAGAACACCAATAAGAACATGCCTACACCAAAGATGTCTTTAACGGTGTAATAAGGATGGAATGGGATGCCGTCTAATGGTTTTCCATTTTCATCTTTATGTTTTTTGATGTCTACACCTTCAGGGTTGTTTGAACCCACTGTGTGTAAGGCGGCAATGTGTAAGACCACCAATGCCACAATGGCTAAAGGTAATGCAACCACATGTAAAGCAAAGAATCTGTTCAATGTGGCATCTGAAATTAAGTAATCTCCACGTACCCATTCAACCAAGCTATCACCAATCCAAGGCACAGCGCCAAACAACTGAGTGATCACTTTGGCACCCCAGTATGACATGTTACCCCAAGGTAATACATAGCCCATGAAGGCTTCAGCCATCAAGGCTAAATAGAGGATCATCCCAAACACCCAAACCAATTCTCTGGGCTTTTTATATGAACCATACAACAGTCCACGGAACATGTGGAAGTAGATGACAATAAAGAATGCCGATGCGCCAGTGGTGTGTAAATATCGGATCAACCAGCCCCAAGGTACATCCCGCATGATGTATTCAACCATGCCAAAGGCCTGTGCAGCATCTGGTTTATAATGCATGGTTAACCAAATACCGGTTAGTATTTGATTCACCAAAACCAGTAATGCCAATGAACCAAAGAAATACCAAAAATTAAAATTCTTTGGTGCATAGTATTCTGACAAATGATCTTTATAAAACTGTGTAACTGGTAACCTGGCATTCAACCATCCCATGAACCCAGTTGCAGATTTACTGCTTGAACTTGCAATCTTACCCATTATGCTTGCTCCCCATCATTACCAATTTCGATGGTGTTGTCATCTAAAAACGTATAGGGTGGCACATCCAGATTTCGACTGGCTGGCGAGCCGGAAAATACCCTGCCTGAAATATCAAACCTTGAACTGTGACATGGACAGAAGAAGCCTCCTTTCCATTCAGCATCAAACTGTTGAGGTACCAAATCTGGATAATATTTAGGCGAACAACCTAGGTGCGTACAAATACCCACCACCACCAAAAAGTTATTTTTTCTGGCTCGGTAAATAGTTTTTATATAATCAGGCTGAACACTGGATTCTGAATCAGGATCCTTTAATTTTCCATTCAATGATTCCAAAACAGCTGTTTGTTTTTCGGTTCGGTTGACTAAAAATACAGGTTGGCCACGCCACAAAACATTCAACA
>JBPOFV010000105.1:0-6853 GCA_051252335.1 Marinicella sp.
AATCAACTCAGGCTTTCTACTATTTTAGGTGGCACACCAGTGGCTAAAATGATTCGTTCAATGAATGCAGCAGGTGTGCATGTGGCTGGGACATCAGCAGGTGCCGCCATCATGTCAGAACACATGATAGCTGGTGGTAAAAAAGGCCCGACACCGAAAGAAGATGGTGCAACCATGGCTCCTGGTTTAGGCTTGACCAATAAAATAATCATTGATCAACACTTCAGGCAGCGTGATCGCATAGGTCGTTTAATGACAGCTTTGTCCTATAACCCATTTGTCTCAGGCATTGGAATTGATGAAGATACGGCCGCATTTATTGGCCCAGACGGTGTCTTTGAAGTGGTCGGATCTGGTGCAATTACGGTGGTAGATCCTGCTGAATTGTCACACTCATCCATGCACGATGCAAGGCACAGAGATTGCATCACATTGATTGGGATGAAGTTACACGTCCTGGCAGCTGGAGGCCGATATGACATCAATGAACGCATTGCATTTGAGCCAGATGAAGAGTGACCTACTACCGCATGGTTAAGTATTCTGTCAGATGATTAACTGTTGGCGTATGGATACAGCTGTGATATAAATAATGATCCCAGAGGTTCATAGATAATAATAAAAAAAGAGGAAACCATGAAAATATTAACCACCAATGTTTATGTAGGCCCTAATTTATACGCACATTTCCCAGTCATTCGACAACAACTAGACATTGGCATACTTGAACAATGGCCATCAGCAAAGTTAGGTAGTCCCTTTATTGATGCTTATATTGATGCCTTACCAGGGCTGAAAGAGCATGGCTGTTCATATGGCGAACCTGGTGGATTTATTCGTCGCCTAAAGGAAGATGAAGGCACATGGATGGGACATATTTTGGAACATACGGTCATTGAATTACAAGTCATGGCTGGTTCAGATGTAACCTTCGGTAAAACCCGATCTATGCCTGATCAAGCTGGTTGCTATAATATGGTGTTTGAGTACAAACAACGTGATGTAGGCTTAGCAGCTGCTAAGTTAGGTAGGCAGTTATTATTTAGTTTGTTACCTGCTGAGTTGAAAAATGAACTGCAAGAATTTATTGAAGATGACTTTAACTTTCAAGAAGAACTTACGGCATTCATTCGATTTGCTCAACGCAAAGAATTGGGCCCCAGTACTGCCTCAATTGTGAAAGCAGCTGAAGAGCGAAACATACCTTGGTTGCGCCTCAATGAATATTCATTGGTTCAGTTTGGGCATGGAAAATACCAACAAAGGATTCAAGCCACCATCACCAGCAAAACCACCAACATTGCAGTCGAGATATCATGCGATAAAGAAGATACCCATAATTTATTAAGAGACTTGGGTTTACCACTACCCAGTCAAGAATTGGTTTACTCAGAAAGACAAGCAGTTAGAGCTGCCAGGCGTATGGGATACCCAGTGGTGTTAAAACCACTGAATGCCAATCACGGTCGTGGTATAACCATTGATATCAGTACCGATGAAGAAGTTGAAGCGGCATTTCAATTTGCCCGTGAAAAGGGCACATCAAGAGGTGTATTAGTTGAATCTTTGATTTTAGGGTTTGATCATCGCATGTTGGTGGTCAACGGAGAATTAGTTGCGGTGGCCAAAAGAGTTCCAGGTCATGTCATTGGAGATGGCGTCAGCACCATTGAACAATTGGTAGAAGTGGTTAATCAAGACCCTCGGAGAGGCGTTGGGCATGAGAAAGTTTTGACCATGCTTGAATTAGATCGTCAAGCTGAAAAACTGATGACAGCAGCAGGTTACACAGCTGAATCCGTTTTAGACAAGGATCAACTATTCTTTTTGAGGTCTACCGCTAATCTATCTACTGGTGGTACAGCCATAGATTTAACTGATGAAGTACATCCGGACAACAGAGCGATGGCTGTTCGCGCAGTTATGGCCGTTGGATTGGATGTGGGTGGGGTCGATTTTTTAACTCAAGACATCAGCCAATCGTACAAAGAAATTGGTGGCGCTATTGTTGAAGTTAATGCTGCACCAGGCTTCAGAATGCATGTGGCACCTTCAGAAGGACAGTCACGTGATGTGGCAGGTAAAGTGATGGACATGTTGTTCCCGCCCACTACGCCCAGTCGCATTCCTATCGCTGCTATAACAGGTACCAATGGAAAAACAACCACGTCTCGAATGTTGTCGCATGTTTTAAAAATTGCAGGACATCATGTGGGCTCTACATCGACAGATGGTGTGTATATCGATGGCCATTTATCAGTCAAAGGTGACATGACAGGGCCCATGGCAGCCAATATTGTTTTGCGTGATCCAACTGTCGATGTGGCAGTAATGGAAACAGCCAGAGGTGGTATTTTACGAGCCGGCTTGGGTTATAACTATGCCAATGTTTCGGCCTGTTTAAATATTGATTCTGACCACTTGGGGTTACGAGGCATAGACACTTTAGAGCAATTGGCGGAAATTAAACGAGTGGTGGTTGAAGTGGCTGAAGACACTGCTGTGTTAAATGCTGATGACCAACACTGTTTACAAATGGCCGATTATACAAGAGCCAAAAAATTGTGTTATGTGACCATGAACCCAACCCATGCTTTGGTTAAGGAACACATCAAACAGGGTGGCAATGCGGTTGTATTAGAGCAAGGTATCAACGGTGATATGATCACCATTTATGACAATCACAGTCACACCCCATTGCTTTGGACTCATTTAATTCCCGCCACCATTGAAGGCAAGGCTGTACACAATGTACAAAATGCCATGTTTGCCAGTGCCATGGCCTATGCCATGGATATAGATTTAGAACAAATTCGTCATGGTTTGAGAACGTTTGACACCTCATTCTTCCAAGCGCCAGGACGCATGAACCAATATGATGAACATCCATTCAAGGTCATTTTAGATTATGGACATAACCCAGCAGCAATCAATATGGTGTGTCAAACCATAGATCGTTTTGAGATCAGCGGCCAGAAAATTTGTACTTTGGCTGCGCCAGGTGATCGTCGTGATGAAGACATATACGCGATTGCGGATGAAGCAGCTGGACACTTTGATCAATACATCTTAAAAGCTGATGACAACAGGCGTGGTAGAGATTTGCAAGAAGTTCCACAAATGCTCAGGAAACAGTTAATTTCACAAGGTGTGCCAGAGGATTGTATTCATATCAATGCTGATGAAACTAAAGCAGTAGACTACGCTTTGAAAATGGCCAGAGAGGGTGATTTGCTGTTAATATTTGGCGATGACATCACTCGATGTTGGAAACAAATCATCAACTTTAATTCTGGCATAGAAAGCAATGAATCAGCCACATCAACAACTGTTGTGTCCAATGTCATAAAAGCGGATGATGACATTGATATGGGTGATTTTGAGTTGATTAAAGATGATCGAGGCGTGAGGCTCGCCAGACAAGAAGACAATGATTGAGAAGGATCTACAGTTAGATGATTCACGTCGTTTAACTGGTCCCAATTTATTTGGTTCCAAGCCAGGAGCTGTGATGGACGTGTTGATAAAAGGATATGATCAGCAACTAGTCATTGAGCGCTGGGAACATGAGCTAAATGCCTTATTGAACCCACTCGGTTGGGCGGATCAAAACATATATAGCCGCTGCTATAAAGCAGGAGCCAGCCTAGGATTTACTGCGCCTATCGATGCCTTATATGCCGCCACAGAAATTAATGAAGCAGCTTGGCAACGTACGGTGGCATCCCTGAATGGCCAACCACAAACATCTATTGATACATTGATCCATCAGCTGCATCAGCTTATTGCTCAAGAAGCCAACCCGAAACTCATTGCTTTAGAACAAGCAGCACATGAGCAAAACGTGAGGTTTTTGAGTGATGATGATTTTGTTTCAATTGGTTATGGCTCCAGCTGCCAAGTTTATCCTGTAGATAAGATTCCTGCAGTTGAGACCATCGATTGGTCTGAAATAAATTCTATTCCATTGGCTTTGGTAACCGGAACCAATGGTAAGTCAACAACAGTTAGAATGGCTTCTCATGTCCTTAAGGTAGCTGGAATAAAATGTGGGATTACATCAACAGATTATATTCGAATTGATGACCAAATATTAGATACAGGTGATTATTCTGGACCAGGCGGCGCCAGAACATTGTTACGCCACCCAGATACCGAAGTGGCTGTGTTAGAAGTGGCTAGAGGTGGCATGCTTCGACGGGGATTGGGGGTGAATCAAGCACTGTGTGCAGCCATTACCAATGTGGCGGCTGATCATCTGGGAGACTATGGGATGGACACAGTTGCAGATATGGTGGCAGCTAAATTTGTGGTGCGCCAAGCATTGAACCTGGAACAGGATTTAATCTTGAATGCCGATGATTCTGCTGTGGTTGAGTTTGCACAAAAGCTTAAAAATCAATTGGTGTGGTTTAGTTGGGATGTTCATAATCCAGTGGTTCAATCACACTTGGCAAAAGGTGGTAAAGCTGTGTATGTGGAGCATGGAATTATTTACTACCACCATGAAAGTAAAATAAAAGTGGCTGCAGTTGATGAGGTGCCTCTGACCATGGGTGGAGCTGCCAAGCACAACATTCATAATACCATGGTAGTTGTGGCCTTGATGTTTGCCATGGAAATCAAACTTGATGCGATTCAACATGGGTTAAAAACATTTGACAGCAGTCCTGAAAATAATCCTGGGCGGGGCAATCTGTTTTCAGTGAATGACTTCCAAGTTTTGGTGGATTTTGCTCATAATGAGCATGGACTGGCTGCCATGGCCAATACATTAAAAGGTATGCCAGGGAAGCGCCGATTGGTGCTCATTGGGCAAGCAGGAGATCGAGATGATGATTTAATCAGAGGTTTGGTTAAATCAGCCATGTTAGCAGAACCTGATTGTTTGGTGATTTGTGAGATGGTGCATTATTTACGAGGCCGTAAAATGGGCGAAATACCGACTTTGATAGAACAATATGCCAAAGAGTTTGGTATGCAATCCGCACAGATTATTCATGCTGATTCAACTTTAGCAGGCGCAAAAAAAGCGTTAGCCTGGGCGAATGCTGATGATTTATTGTTGCTTTTGGCTTTAACCGATCGGCAAGAAATTATTGAATTAGTACAAAAAAATCAATAATTATTTGTTATGTTATTGATTGCTTAAGCAGTTATTTACTTCAAGCACACCCTTCCTATACAATGAAATTAGCATCACACTAATTGACTCAAGATAACAGGATTCCAAATGGTTGAATCAGTGCCCAATGAGGCCACAGAAAAAGACATATCTGCTCTAAATGACGCGCTTAAAGATGAGCGAATGGGGGCTGTAACACGGATTGTGAATGGTATTCCTGGTGCAGAGGTTGCCTTGTTTCTGGAATCATTACCTGGTGATAAACGCTTGGCTGTCTGGGACGTGGTTGATGATGCCACACAAGGTGAAGTACTGGTCTCGTTGCATGACGAGGTACGAGATACCCTGATTGATAGCATGGACACAGAACAGTTGGTGGAGGCCACCAGAGATCTTGATCTGGATGACATGGCTGATATCATTGTTGATCTTCCAGAAGAAGCGTCCAATCAGTTGATCTTGTCAATGGATAAAGTATCCAGAGACTTGTTGAATCAAGTGTTGTCATATGATGAGGATTCAGCAGGCGGTTTGATGAATCCAGATGTCCTCACCATTCGTTCTGATGTAAATATTGATGTTGTGATGCGTTACATGCAATTTCGCGACAGCATTCCTGAGCCAATCGGGGACTTGTTTGTGGTGGGCCGCAAAGGTCATTATAAAGGTCGAGTTCCACTGGAGGTCATGTTAACTTGTGATCCCAAAACACCGATTAAAGAGATCATTGATGAGGATGCACCGGCCATTTTAGACACCACGCCTGCCAGTGAAGTGGCACAAGATTTTGAACACAACGATTGGATTTCTGCGCCTGTGGTGGATGATAAAAATATTCTCATAGGAAGGATCACCATTGATGATATTGTGGATGTGATACGAGACGAGGCCGAAAGATCGGTCATGCGTATGGGCGGTTTGAATGAAGAAAGCGATATGTTTGCACCCATCTTAACTTCATCCAAACGCCGTGCCATCTGGCTAGGTATTAACTTATTGACTGTTTTATTGGCAGCTTTTGCGATAGGATTTTTTGAAGAAACCATTAAACAAGTGACTGCCTTGGCTATACTGATGCCAGTGGTGGCATCGATGGGTGGTATTGCCGGATCACAGACATTGACCTTAATGATACGAGGTATGGCGACGGGTCAGGTGGGTAGTGGTAACATCAAAGACTTACTCAATCGCGAATTTATGATTGGAGTCATTAACAGCATATTGTGGGCAGCAGTTTTGGCTGGGTTGACAGCCATGTGGTTTAAAAACTGGGACATCAGTGTGGTCATAGCACTGGCCTTAGCGGTTAATTTAGTGGCTGGTGCCTTAGCAGGTGTGGTTATTCCTGTCTTGCTTAGACGGATGAGTATTGACCCTGCCATTGCTGGCGGTGTGGTCTTAACCACGGTGACGGATATTGTCGGTTATGTATCATTCTTGGCCTTTGGTACCTGGTTACTGATCAGTTAAATCATTGAATCAATTAAAAACCACTTTTTCACGAATATAAGTGGGATTAATGGCCATGATGTTTTGTGCTTCTGTTTGAAAACTCACTTCACCAATTTGCAATAAAGTCACTGCATCAGGCACCAATGTTTCCAGAACAGTGGCTTCATGATTTACTTGGATCATCTGTTGAAAGGCGCTTCCAGCACAAACCTCAAATTCGTTGGTCATAACATCGTCAGGTGCATTCAGTGCGTCATCACTTAATCGGGTCAACTC
>JBPOFV010000106.1:0-6817 GCA_051252335.1 Marinicella sp.
ACTTTAAGAGTTTCTTCTTTACATTGGAGTAGTTGGTCAGCAAATGATTCTCGACTTACAACTACCCCATTATTTTATACGCCATGGACATCTGAAAATTACTTTGCCGGTAATGACCCAGCACTTAAAACAATCGATGAGATAAAACCAAGTTTAACCATTAATGAAGTTCTCAAGTTAGCATTTGCTAACGATGATGAATATTTAGTATATAGATATCTTCATAACCTGCAGACTTCTTCCAATTATTCTGCTTCAGATTTGGCTGATTCGTTACTAACAATTGGTCAACACTATCAACAAATAGGAGGAACGAGTACAGCGAAATTAATTTTCCAATATGGGAATTATTACTTCCCTAAAAATCTAAAGTTCCAACAAGCATTGGAAACAATATAGTGAATATTATTGGGCATACTTTGAATGATCTTACTAATAAATGTCACACTTCCTCATAGAGAATATTTAACTAATCAGTGACACGATGATTCAAAGGTGCTTTTACCTCTGGCAGTTTGTGATTTCAGTAGACTTAAAAGTTGTGGGCAGTTACACTAATAATCATCTGAAACGAAGACATTTCAACTTCATTTTTATTATAAATTTAGAAACAAATTAAGTAACATAATGATTAAAAATATAGTAATTGTCGGCGGTGGTACTGCAGGCTGGATGACTGCCGCAGCCCTATCAAGACACCTTCCTAAGCAATGTAATATTCGTTTAATTGAATCTGATCAAATTGCTACGGTTGGCGTTGGTGAAGCAACTATTCCGGTTATTCGTACTTTTAATGAAGGGCTTGGGATTGATGAACAGGAATTCATGCGTGAAACCAATGCGTCTTTCAAGCTAGCAATTCGGTTTCAAAACTGGGGAGAAATTGGCGAGGATTATTATCACGCCTTCGGTTTTTACGGGTTTCCAATCAACGATGTTTCTTTCCATCATCACTGGATGAAAATGCAACAACACCCCGATACGGGTGGCATACATGAATACAATATGCCGTTTATGGCTTGTGTTGATAATAAATTTAAACACCAACAATTTAACAACGACACGATTGACTCTCGCTATTTTTATGCCTTTCAATTCGATGCAACGCTTTACGCCCAGTATTTACGGAAATGGTCAGAAGCAAAAGGCGTTACCAGAATAGAAGGTAAAGTAACTGAAGTATCACAGAACAGTGAAACGGGCTTTGTCGAATCGGTGACACTAGAAAGCGGTGAATGCGTCGAAGGTGAACTGTTTATTGACTGCTCTGGTTTCAGGGCATTGTTACTTGATAAAACACTTAAGGTTGGCTATAAAGATTGGAGTCATTGGTTACCGGTTAATCGTGCCTGGGCTGTTTCTTCCAGTTATGAAAATGAGGAAACTCAAATACCACCATATACTCGAGCAAAGGCTTTAACGGCGGGTTGGCAATGGCGGATCCCGCTACAAAATCGCACAGGCGATGGCAATGTATTCTCCGAGAAATTCCTCGATGAAGACAAAGCCTTAGATCAATTGCTGGAAAATATAGAAGGCGATCCTATTAACGAGCCTCGTTTGTTGAAATTCACCACTGGAAAACGTGAAAAACTATGGCATAAAAATTGTGTGGCCATTGGTCTGTCTGGTGGCTTTCTAGAACCTCTGGAGTCAACCAGTATTGCGCTTATTCAAGGCTCCATATTGCTCCTTATACGGAACTTTCCTAATAAGGATTTTGATTCTGCAACAGAAATTGAATATAACCGAAGAATGGACATCAGGTATGAAGAGTCAAGAAATTTTCTCATACTTCATTATCATATGACCAGACGAAATGATTCCGAGTTTTGGAATTATTGTCGAACCATGAGTATCCCTGATGAGCTACAACACCGGATAGATATATTCCGTCACAGAGGCCACATTGCACATAAAAGCTCAGACTTATTTATCGAGCATAATTGGTTGCAAGTACTTTATGGTCAAGGATTGAAACCTGACTCTTATGATCCAAGGGTTGATACAGCTGAATCAGAAGAGGTCAGACGGCTTATGGCTAAGATGAAAATGGATGTAGCTAACGCAGCCAAAGCGATGCCCACACATAATAATACACTTGCTGAATATTGTGCGGGCGACCTGATTTCAAATCGCCAGTCCAAGTAATTAAAACCAAAATATATATAGCTCAGCGGTACCAAATATGAATAACAACGAAATAAATAGCGTCATCATTGTTGGCAGAGGAATAACAGCTGTGACTGTGGCCTCTGCAATCGCAAATCCTTACCACAATTAAAAATAACTTTAGTTGGAAAGGATGATGAACAATCAGAAGCCTTGTCGATGCTACCACAAGTTCACGAATTTCATCGTCAACTTGGCATTGATGAAAAAGCCTTCATGCGTGCAACTGAAGCCACCTTTAAGTTAGCCACGATTTATCAGGACTGGAATAAAGACGGCCATCGATATATTCAACCCTTAGGCCCACATGGCGCTGCCACAGAATTTATTGGGTTTCAACATTATGCAACTAAAATGCACCAGTTAGGTGATACCACGGCATATAGCGAATATGCTTTGAGTGCAGTTGCGGCTGAAAATAATAGATTCATGCATCCCCAAAGCGACCCCAGTTCAATTTTTTCGACCATGGCTTATTCGCTTCATGTTAATTCTGCCGCTTATAAACAATATTTAGTCGACCAAATGTTGCAAGGACATGTTCACTTCAATACTGAACATATTGTTGATGTTAATTTGGATGAAAATAACGGTTTCATCAAATCCATCTCGCTGGAAAATGGCGACAATCTAAAGGCAGATCTATTTATCGATTGTTCAGGCAACGACGCCAGTTTAATTGAAAAAGTGATGGGTGTTAAACTTGAAGATTGGTCTAGCTGGCTACCTGCGGATCGAGTTTTATCGGTATCAATTAAAACCAAAGGTGAAGTCATGCCATATACTCAGGTATCTGGAAAGACCAATGGTTGGTTCCGACATGTCCCTCTATTAAATACAGTTGAACGAGATTTTGTTTTTAACAGTGAAGAAGTCAGTGTTGCAGAAGCCTCTGAAATAATCACCGCAGGACTTTCACCAAATTCATTGAGCGAACCTACCCTGCGTGAAATTCACTCAGGACAGCGACAACAGCACTGGCATAAAAATTGTATCGCTTTTGGCTCAGCTGCTGGTGATTTTGAGTCATTAGAAGTATCCAGCTTGCAATTAGTACAAATGGCTGTTCAGCGATTTATTAATTTGTTTCCTGACCGCAGTTGTAACCAAACTTTGGTTGATGAATATAATGGCTTGACTCATTTGGAGCTTGATAATATTCGTGATTATATGGTCTTACACTATTTATCGGTTACCAGAAAAGATTCCACTATCTGGAACCAATGGCGACAACACCCGTTACCAGATTCGCTCAATAACAAAGTCTCGTTGTTTAACATTCATGGTCAAACTGCCTTTTATGAATTAGAAACTTTTCAAGAAAGTGCTCGAGCCTCAACTTTCATTGGTCTCGACATGTGGCCGGATAAATACGATCCTTTTTTAGATGCCTTTGATATTGAAGACCTCAAACAACGGTTTAATTATATGCGTGCAGCGATCAGGGATACCGTCATAAACATGCCGAGTCATCGTCTTTATTTGGAAAAATATTGTGAGTTGAACTCATAACACCATCAAAAATGGATAAGGCTCTTTAAGCAACAAAGCAACTGTTGAATTAATGTGAAGTATGAGGTGGGTAAAAGTACAAGGGATCAAACCCAACTAATTCTTTGGTGAGTTTGGTCAAATTGATATTGATTAAAACCATTTAATTTCATAGTATGGATAAATAGTTGGAGCCATTACTTTGGTTCCTTTCGCTATAGCCATTGCTGGTCTTAAAGGTTTAATGCAAAAATTACTTCAATACATTCTTCCGTTTGAGTTACCTCATCGATTCCCAGATGAGTCGACCTACCGTTTATATCTAAAATGGGATCAACCTGCCAGGCAAGTTCAAATTGCTGCCATTACATTTTTAACCGCACTGCTCTACATTGTATTTAGCTTTATGGATAAATCATGGGCATCAGAGCAGGTCCGCTCTATCATGTTTCAAATTCATGTTTTTTTAGTTGCACCGTTGTTGTTTACAATCAGTTTTCTGGCCTACAAAAAAAGATACTATCTTTTAGTTACACGGCTTCTGATTTTCTTCCCAGTCGCATCAATCATAGGGCATGTGTATATTTTGAGCTTGCTTAAAAATTATACGCCATTTATTACTGAGGGCTATCTGGCTGTTTTTTGGATTTTTGTTGTGTCGGGTTTGAAGTTCAAAGATGCTTTGGTTTGTGCCTTACTGACTGCTCTAATTCTTATCGGTTCTGGCTTATTTATCATTAAAGATATAGATATCTATGCCATGCATGTATTTTGGATATTCTGTAGTTTTTCATTTGGTTTTTTAGGCGCTTTTATTTTTGACAAATCAAGACGTGCCGTCTTCATGAGCCAGCAAGAGTTACATCAGTTGGCCATTACTGATGAGTTGACAGGGACTTATAATCGCAATCATTTGAAAAGTGTATTTTTGCAATTATTAGAAAATGCCAGCGTGACTGGTAAAACTTTCGGCCTATTATTGGTGGACTTAGATCATTTTAAAAAAATCAATGATACATTGGGTCATGCCAAAGGTGATGAAGTGTTACAAAAGGTGGCACAGGTGATCGCAGATTCAATTGGTTCTGATGACATTTTGGTCAGGTGGGGAGGAGAGGAATTTGTGGTTATTGTTGATGGAGCGGATGAAAAAAGCTTGATTGATGTTGGTCAAAAAATAAATAGAAATGTCGTTACACATACCAGTGAAACCGAACTTTCAGTAACAGTCAGTATTGGTGGCACAATATTTAAACAACAAGACACTCAAGACTCCATGTTTTCACGCTCAGATAAAGCCTTATACCAAGCAAAAGGTCAAGGCCGGAACACCTTTATTCTGGCCGCACAGTAAAAAATTTCAAACCCTACTATCTCAAGTAACACCAGTGTTTACTTATCATCATAAAGTGTTAACATATAGGCCATCTATAAATGGAGGTGTTTATCATGGAACCGAATCAAAACCCAATTGTAAATCCAAACAGTGACACAGATTTCAATGATGACTCTACACCCTCCAATATCACATTTATCTATTTAGTCAAAAACTTTTACTGGTTGTGGATTAAACCCAACAAATTCTTTAATCATGTGAATGCAAAAGTTACCACTTATGCCGTCATTTTATGCGTATACCTCATAGGCATTAGCTCTGTTGCAGATCGAATTGACACCAACATATATAGGACATATTCTGGCGGTAAATCAAATGAAATAATCATGAATTTAACCACTAATTGGATCAGTTATTGGGGGTTTGTATTGATTTTAGGTATTTTTGTTGCTGGAATCAGTTGGCTTTTTTGGGGCTGGATTTTTAATTTGAGAGTAAAGTGGTCGGGTGATAAGGATTTTGACCCAACCCGAGGAAGAGTCATTTACAGTGTGTCTGATTTGGTGCTCAATTTACCTTACCTTATTGTAATGGTGGTTCCTGTTTTTTATTATCCGGATTACATCACCTATTATAATCATGACGAACTTTGGTCAACCAGTCTAATTATTTTTACTGTGTGGACCCATGTAACAAAATTTTTAGTGGTAAAAGGCCAGTTTAATGTAGTGACCTGGAAAGCATTTATCTGGTTTTTACTCCTCCCTTTAACTGTATTATTTGGCGCAGTTTTATTGCTGACACTGTTTATGGAAATCTGATATGAAAAACATCATATTATTTTTAGTTTTGGTTGTGTTTTTATCTGCATGTGAACCCATGAAAATGTCCGCAAAGTCCTATGAAAATAGTCAGAATACCCTATGGACTTATGTAGAAATCCAATCAGATAGCGATACATCAGATTACCGTTATTATTTATTCGGCGAGATGAAAGAAAACTTATTTAATGACATCAGTAATAATGCCATAGAGTCTGGTTTCTTTATGTTGTCATCAGTCAAATATTATGACAGCAACAACCTCGTTGCGAATTATTCAGATGACTTGTATACAGGCAATTTAGTATTCAGAATCGAAGACATTACCATGATCAAAAAAATGAAAAAGGCTCCTTCAATTGGATTAGAACCTGATGAAGCTAAGGAAGAAATCATTGAATAAAAGAGTCTGAGATTCCTCCGCAATATTGAATTATTATCAACCATAGAAAATATACAACCAAATCTCATCATACGCCCAAATTTAAAGAGACTTCAAACTATTGAACAAGTTCGAAATCTTAAGAATACATCAAAAAATATAAAGTCATTCAGCACAATTATTGTTTCTAAATCAGGCTATAAGCTTGTCCCTTAAGTTAAAAAATCAATCCTAGACATTAGGACGTCAATGTTTTGTCCGGGTTTTGTCAAGGTTCTGTCAGAGTGTAAGTTGGTCCATTGAACTGAATAACTTTTGGTGCTTCAATGTGTCGAAGAGGCTGAAAAGTTAAGAGTTAGTTAAGAAAATATTCTAAAACTATTAACATTCAGCTATTTGATAAATATTTATTGTGGAGATATCAATGAAACAAAAGTTTCTGACGGAGGCCATACGTAAATCGTTGCTGCTGGGTGTAGTAACGACAGGCGTACTTGGACCTCAAGCATTTGCTCAAGATGCTGACGCCGATGATGGTGTTGAAGAGCAAGGTAAAATTACGGTAACGGGTTCGCGTATTAAACGGTCAGATGTTGAAGGCGCATTACCGATTAC
>JBPOFV010000107.1:0-6715 GCA_051252335.1 Marinicella sp.
GGCATATTCAATGTTTTTCGTGTAGCTCATGCCAGCACCTGGACATTGTTGGCCATCTCTTAAAGTGGTGTCAAAAATCTTTATGTGTTTCATTATTCTGTACTCGTATTGACGTAAATGCCAGGTACAGAACGGCTGTACCCAAAGATCAAGTCTTCGAATGCATCACGTCAGAAAAATTAGTTTGTTGATGGTTTTGAAATTCAGTTTAGGAAAATCAAAACGAAGCTAAGTGTTTGATTCGAAGATTAAATTCTAATCAAGAGGAGGAGGTTGAGGAGGTTTGAAATTGGGGTGTTAGGTGTATTGTGAGAATTGTTTTTTGTCTCTTGTCGATGGTTTATGGTTATGCTGTTTTGCCGGTTCATGGCAGTGCTCCTGTTGGTAAAAAAGTAGTCAAAAAATACCGTTGAAATCTAATAAAAATCAACGCCTTTTTCTAAGCTAACATAAGACATTAAGAAAAAGAAAGCTTTTTTTATAGATCAAAAATGCATAAGCAAAAAGTTTAAATTAAAGGTTGACATTCAAATTTGCTTGCAACAACATATGCCGAAACGAACAAAATTTTATTTAACGAAAACCAATTTTAAAAGCATAAAAGAACTGAAAATCCAAACATGAATTTAATTGCCAACATCAAACTCATTAACCTCGTCGTAGTCATTCTTGTGATTATCGGCCCACGTGTGTGGTGAGTTCGGCAAACAATTGGTAACCCCAAAAAAGCCCTTCTCACCAAGAAGGGCTTTTTTTTTACTTTTTATTTTTAACCAGAAAACAAAACGACAACAAAAAAGAGCGAAACCATGTATTACGATAAGCAAACAGTGATTTACCTCAACGGCCAGTGGCAGAAAGCCACAGATACCAAAACCGGCTTATACCAACAATCTTTTCACTATGGCAATGGCGTGTTCGAAGGCATTCGAGCTTATGCCACGGAACAAGGCACCAAGATTCTCAGGGCCGAAGAACACTTTGAACGTTTGTTGTATTCAGCAAGCACCATGCATATCGATATCAATCAAAGTGTCGATGAATTGATAGACTTGAGTTATCAGTTGTTAGAAAAAAATAATTTACAAGACGCCTATATACGTCCATTGGTTTATACCGATGAAAAACTGGGGTTACAGGCAGACAACCATGCCAATGTTTTCTTGTGTGCTTGGGATTGGAGCCAGTATTTTGCAGCCGGTCAATTGAACATGAAGGTATCACCCTATTGTCGTCCAGATCCTAAATCCTGTCATGTGGATGCCAAAGTTTCTGGCCATTATGTTAATTCTATATTAGCCATGAAAGATGCGCAGTTAGATGGGTTTGATGATGGATTGCTGTTGGATCAACATGGCTATGTGGCAGAAGCCAGTGGTGCCAACTTCTTTATGCAGAAAAATGGCGTATTGTACACACCACCAAAGGGAAATATTTTACCCGGAATCACCAGGACAATTGTTATGCAACTGGCTGCAGCCAATGGTATTGAAGTACAGGAAAAGTTGTTTAGACCTGAAGATTTAGTGGGTGCACAAGGGGCATTTTTGACGGGCACTGCGGTAGAAATTCAAGCCATTGGCACAATCAACAAACAAGCGTTCAGCATGCAATGGGAGGAGACCTTTGGAGCGATGCTACAGCAACAGTTTCACCAAACAGTGCGTGAACAAAAAGTTAACTTCAAAAAAATTAAGGCCGCCTAATGAAAACCTTAAACCCTTATTCCAAAGCTGTTACACAGGATGATTCACAACCAGCTGCCAAAGCCATGTTACATGCCATAGGTTTAAGCACTGAACAGTTAAACCAACCTTTTGTTGGCATTGCTTCTACCGGTTACGAAGGCAATCCATGCAACATGCATTTGAATGATTTGGCCAAAAACATCAAGCAAGCCTTATCCAAACACCCTTTGAATGGTTTGATTTTCAACACCATTGGTATTTCTGATGGTATATCTATGGGTACTGATGGCATGCGTTATTCCTTGCCATCACGAGATCTGATCGCCGATTCCATGGAAATGGTGGTTGCTGGCATGCACTACGATGCGGTAGTTACTGTGGTGGGTTGTGATAAAAATATGCCAGGTGCCATGATGGCCATGCTGCGCTTAAATCGACCTGCTTTGTTGGTTTATGGTGGCACCATCGCTTCAGGTTGTCATGCAGGAAGAAAGTTAGATGTGGTGTCTGCTTTTGAAGCTTGGGGAGAAAAAGTCAGCGGCCAAATCAATGAAGATGATTACCAGCAAGTGATTCAAAAAGCCTGCCCTGGAGCCGGTGCATGTGGTGGTATGTATACCGCCAATACCATGGCATCTGCTATCGAGGCCATGGGTATGAGCCTACCTTATTCTTCATCTAACCCAGCCATCAGCCAGGACAAATTAGATGAAATGTCATTGGTAGCAAATACCATCAATGGCTTACTTAAACATGATTTAAAACCCAGGGATATTGTGACCAAAGCGGCCATGACCAACGCCTTTAAATTAGTTACTGTATTGGGAGGCTCTACCAATGCGGTCTTGCATTTTTTAGCTATAGCTGACGCCGCAGGCATCGACATGACTTTGGAGGATTTTCAAAACATCAGCGACCAAACACCTTTCTTGGCTGATTTGAAACCCAGCGGTCAATATTTAATGGAAGACTTACATCAAGTGGGAGGGGTGCCTGCAGTACTTAAGTATATGTTGGATTTGGGCTGGCTAGATGGCAGTTGTTTGACCGTAACAGGCAAAACATTGGCTGAAAATTTAAACCATGTTAAACCATTAGATGCCACGCAAAATGTGGTGCACATGCAGGACCAACCCATCAAACAAACCGGTCACATTCAAGTCTTAACAGGCAACTTAGCCAGTGAAGGATCTGTGGCCAAGATAACCGGTAAAGAGGGTGAGTATTTTCATGGTCCAGCGGTTACCTTTGACAGTGAAGAAGCCGTAAATCAAGGGATTGCTCGTGGTCTAGTTAAAGCAGGAGATGTGGTGGTGATTCGTTATGTGGGCCCCAAAGGCGGTCCCGGAATGCCAGAAATGTTAAAACCTACATCGGCCATCATTGGTGCCGGTCTGGGCGATTCTGTGGCATTGATCACTGATGGCAGATTTTCTGGAGGCACCCATGGCTTTGTGGTCGGTCATGTAACACCTGAAGCACAAGTAGGCGGCGTAATCAGCTTGGTTCAAGATGGTGATCTGATCACCATTGACGCCAAACAAAATCAATTGAATTTACATGTTTCAGATGCTGAGTTACAGTTAAGAAAGCAACAATGGAAGGCACCTGGTTTGGCTGTCAGCAGAGGGGTTTTGGCAAAGTATGCTCGCACTGTTTCATCTGCCTCTTTGGGTTGTTTAACCGACCAAGTAAACACTGAAGTACCTGGACAAAAAAACCATCCTAAACCGATAGAGTTGAATTTAATCGCAGAGGATGTGGCTGCCACCACACAAAATTATCAGGGTCAAGGAGGGCAGTCATGAAATCAGCATCGATGACATCAGAAGCCTTGGCAATCACTGATCAACAATCAGCCCCAACAACTGAAACAATCAGTGGCTCACATGCCATCATCAAAAGTTTATTGGCTGAAGGGGTGACCAAATTATTTGGCTATCCTGGTGGGGCCATCATGCCCACCTATGATGCCTTGATGGACTTTGAGCAACAATTAGAACATATATTGGTTCGACATGAACAAGGGGCTGTGCATGCGGCACAAGGCTATGCGCGAGCTTCAGGTGAAGTGGGTGTTTGTATCGCCACTTCTGGGCCGGGTGCCACCAATTTGATCACAGGCATTGCTGATGCGTATTTAGATTCTACGCCATTGGTTTGTATCACTGGACAAGTCTTTGCTCATCTATTGGGTTCAGATGCTTTTCAAGAAATAGACATCCTCGATGTATCCATGCCAGTGACAAAATGGAATTATAAGGTCACCCAAGCCAGTGAAATTCCTGCCGTCTTAGCCAAGGCATTTTATGTGGCAAAAAGCGGAAGACCAGGTCCTGTTTTGATTGATATCACCAAAAATGCTCAAGTGGAGTCATTGGATTATTTTTACCAGGCTTGTCAAAATTTAAGTAGTTATCAACCCAATCCCCGACCCAACCAATTGGCTTTAGAGCAGGCTGCCAGCTTAATAAACTCAGCTAAAAAGCCCATGGTGGTATTTGGCCAAGGCGTGATATTAGGTGCAGCTGAAAGTGAATTCTTGGCCTTTGCAGAACACATCGGCGCGCCTTTAGCTTCAACGGTATTAGGCTTATCTGCAATACCAACTCAACACCCGCAATATGTAGGTATGTTGGGCATGCATGGTAACTATGCGCCGAATAAATTAACCAATGAATGTGATGTTTTGATAGCGATTGGTATGCGCTTTGATGATCGAGTGACCAGTAACCTTGAGTTTTATGCCAAACAGGCTCAAGTGGTTCATTTTGAAATAGATCCCAGTGAAATTAATAAGAATGTCAAAGCAGATGTCGCAGTGTTGGGTGATGTGAAACAAACTTTACCTGAAATGATGAAATTGCTAAACCAAAAGCAACATCAAGAGTGGCGTTCACAATTTTCAAAATTACACCAAGTTGAAGACCAACAAATCATACAACATGACCTGAATCCTGTCACTGAAGCCATCAATATGGCCGAAGTGCTTGATGGATTGAATCAACTTAATAACAATCCAATCATCGTAACGGATGTTGGACAACATCAAATGGTGGCATGCCGTTATGCTGAATTTGAACAAAGTCGCAGCCTCATTACTTCAGGTGGTTTAGGAACTATGGGCTTTTGTTTGCCTGCTGCTATAGGTGCAAAATTTGCTTGTCCAGATCGGCCTGTTGTAGGCATTGTTGGTGATGGTGGTGTGCAAATGACTATTCAGGAATTGGGCGTGTTGATGCAACATAAACTGGCAGTCAAAGTGATCATCTTGAACAACCAGTTTTTAGGTATGGTCAGACAATGGCAGGAATTGTATTTTGATAAACGTTATGCCTCAACAGAAATGTGTAACCCCGATTTTTGTACCATTGCTGACGGTTATGGTATTGCCAATAAACGGGTCTCAGATCGAGATGATCTGTTTGCAGCCTTACAAGCCATGATGGCTCATCCAGGTGCTTATGTGCTGGAGGTGATGGTGGCACAACAAGACAACGTATTTCCAATCATCACGCCAGGTTCTTCAGTGGCAGACATGTGTTTAGGAAATAACAAAAATAACCAACCAGTGGATTAAGCTCATGAAGAAACATCACAATTTTGCTATTTACTCCAATGATCAAGCAGGTATTTTAAATCGCATAACAGCTGTTTTTTCACGCGTAAATTTAAACATTGAAGCCTTATCAGTTTGTGAGTCCGCCCAACAAGGCGTGTTCAGACACAGTGTTCAAGTCAGCTGTGATCATTCGACAGCCGTTCGATTGGCTAAACAATTAGAGCGACAAATTGAAGTTATCAAAGCTGAATTCCAAACTGATGATGACATGATTCAACAGGAAGTGGCTTTATATAAGATCGCTTCTACATCCATGCTCGAACAGACTTTGGCGGAACAAATCATTCATCGGCATCATGCCCGCGTTTTAAGTATGAACAGTGAATATACAGTGATCGAGAAAACCGGCAAACGAGCTGAAAGCCAGGCCTTGCTTGATGATTTATCGGTGGTCGGTGTCCTTGAGTTTGTTCGTTCTGGTCCGGTCAGTATCAGTAAGCCGATGGCGGAAACAGGGGTGTCAGCTGACATGTCGATTTTTAAACAACATGCAACTTGTGATGCCAACACCTGAACAGTGATGCATCACAAATTAACAAATTTATTTAACTAACTAAAAAACATAGGAACAATTATGGCGCAATTAAATTTTGGTGGAACATGGGAAGAAGTTGTCACACGTGATGAATACCCACTACCTAACGCACAACAATATTTAGCAAGCAAAACCATTGCTGTACTTGGTTACGGTGTACAAGGACCTGGTCAAGCACTGAACCTCAAAGACAATGGCTTTAATGTCATTGTTGGCCAACGCAAGGGAGGTACTTCTTGGGATAAAGCGGTGTCAGACGGATGGGTAGAAGGTGAGACTTTATTCGAGTTGGCAGCAGCCACGCAAAAAGCCGATGTGGTGATGTATTTGCTATCAGATGCAGGGCAAATCTCAGCTTGGCCGGAAGTGAAAGAAAACCTAAATCCAGGTGATACCCTTTATTTTTCACACGGTTTTGGAGTCACTTTCAATGAACAAACTGGCATAGTGCCGCCAACAGATGTCGATGTGGTACTGGTGGCACCAAAAGGTTCTGGCCGTTCATTGAGAACCCTATTCCAACAGGGTAAAGGTTTGAATTCCAGTTACGCCATCTTTCAAGATGTCACTGGACAAGCCAAAGAGACAGCCACTGCACTGGGCATAGGCGTGGGTTCAGGTTATCTGTTTGAGACTGATTTCAAAAAAGAAGTGTATTCCGATTTAACAGGTGAGAGAGGCATTTTAATGGGCGCGATTGCTGGGTTATTTGAAGCGCAATACAATGTGTTGAGAAAGAATGGCCATTCTCCTTCTGAAGCTTTCAATGAAACGGTGGAAGAGTTGACTCAAAGTTTAATGCCATTGGTGGCTGATAATGGCATGGACTGGATGTATGCCAACACCTCAACCACAGCACAACGAGGCGCC
>JBPOFV010000108.1:0-6700 GCA_051252335.1 Marinicella sp.
AACAAGGGTTTTGGGTGGGTGCGACCTTATTAGACCATGTGAAAGCAAACATGTCAGTCTATAAACAAGAGATATTTGGCCCGGTGTTATCAGTCTTAAGAGCCAAAACTTATGATGAAGCAGTGAACCTGATTAATTCACATGAGTATGGCAATGGTACGGCCATTTTCACTCGAGACGGTGATGCGGCCAGAAATTTTGCAGCCAAGATCCAAGTAGGTATGGTGGGTATCAACGTACCGATTCCTGTGCCAGTGGCATATCACAGTTTTGGCGGTTGGAAGCGCTCCATATTTGGTGCTCATGGCATTTATGGCCCTGAAGCAGTGCACTTTTACACCAAATTAAAAACAGTGACATCTAGGTGGCCAACAGGTATCCGGTCAGGTGCACAGTTTACTTTTCCAAGTATGAATTAGTCAGCGATGATTATTAATAAATAAACAAGATTATAAAAAGAGGAAAATAATATGGCAACACTGAAAGCAGGTCTGATTCAAATGGCCCTTAAATCATCCACAGATAATGACCCAGAAACCATTCGAAAAGCGATGATTGAAGCGCACATACCGATGATAGAAGCAGCGGGTGAGCAGGGCGTACAAGTGCTGAGTTTTCAAGAAGTCTTCACCCAGCCTTATTTTTGTCCCAGTCAAGACAGTAAATGGTATGCCAGTGCAGAGTCCATTCCTGAAGGACCTACCACGCAGTTGATGATGGAATATGCCGCTAAATACAAAATGGTCATAGTGGCGCCCATTTATGAAAAAGACGATGTCAGTGGCGTGTATTACAACACTGCAGCGGTGATCGATGCCGATGGCAGTTACTTGGGTAAATACCGAAAAACACACATTCCTCAAGTGGCGGGTTTTTGGGAGAAGTTTTTCTTTAAACCAGGCGCTTCCAATTGGCCGGTGTTTCAAACGCAATATTGCAAATTAGGTGTTTATATTTGTTATGACCGACATTTTCCTGAAGGGTGGCGAGCATTGGCTTTAAATGGTGCTGAATACATAGTGAATCCATCTGCGACAGTGGCTGGTTTGTCTGAATACCTGTGGAAACTTGAGCAACCAGCTGCCGCTGCGGCCAATGGTTGTTGGATTGGTGCGATTAATCGAGTGGGTGTTGAAGAGCCTTGGAACATCGGCGAGTTTTATGGTCAAACCTATTTTGTTAATCCAAGGGGACAAATTGAAAAACAGGCCAGCCGAGACCAAGATGAATTGATTGTTCATGATATGGATATGGACATGATCCAAGAAGTCAGAAATACATGGCAATTTTTCCGTGATCGCAGGCCCAGTACATATGGTAAATTGACAGATGGTGAGTGATAGGTGGTCATTAAATTTAATTATGTTGTCATTCCGACTAAGCGTAGCGAATGGAAGAATCTCATGATGATTAAGTTCAGCCTAAGCTGTTTGAGATCCTTCGGCTTCGCTCAGGATGACAATAAAAATGACTTCATGGTTAAACAAATCAGGAACAAATATGAACGCAAATAACAAAACCAGACAAGCTGATGATCTTTATAACAAAGATTTGGCACCAACGACCCAAGACCAACGGACTTGGGACTGGAAATCGTATGCGGCTTTGTGGGTGGCGATGGTGGTTTGTGTGCCTACTTATATGTTGGCCGGAGGCTTGGTAGCGGAAGGTATGTCCTGGTGGCAAGCTGTCATCACCGTTTTACTAGGTAATGTGATTGTTTTGGTGCCAATGATGTTGATAGGTCATGCTGGGGCTAAGCACGGCATTCCATTTCCTGTTTTGTTGCGATCTTCGTTTGGAACCAAAGGTGCGCGCATACCCGCAGTGGCAAGGGGTTTGGTTGCTTGTGGTTGGTTTGGGATCAATACATGGGTAGGCGGCTCAGCCATCTATGTCATTATCAATGCATTAACCGGAGGAGCCATTACCGGTTCACCCATACCCTTCCTTGGTATTGATGTTGGACAATTTGTTTCATTCATAGGTTTTTGGGCGATGCATCTTTATTTCATTAAGCATGGAACAGAAAGTATTCGCTGGCTGGAAACCTATGCGGCACCCTTTTTAATTGGTATGGGTTTGGTGTTATTAGCATGGGCCTATTATACGGCCGGTGGCTTTGGTAAAATGTTATCTGCGCCGTCTCAATTTGCAGCAGGTGGTCAGCGAGAAGGTCAATTTACCGGTGTGTTCGTTGCCAGCTTGACCGCCATGGTCGGGTTTTGGGCCACCATGGCCTTGAATATTCCTGACTTCACTCGGTTTGCCAAATCACAGAAAGATCAAATCATTGGGCAAGCCATTGGCTTACCTTTGCCTATGGCATTATTTGCATTCATCAGTGTCGCAGTCACATCAGCAACTGTAACCATCTATGGTGAAGCCATTTGGGATCCTGTGGTCTTGGCAGGAAAAATGGGAGGAATAGGGGTTGTGGTGGCACTGGCTGCCCTAGTAGTGGCAACCTTGACCACTAATTTAGCTGCCAATGTGGTGGCCCCAGCTTATGGTTTCTCGAATTTGAGCCCGAAGAATATCAGCTTTAAAATGGGTGGCTATATAACCGCAGCTATTGGTATCGCTATATTTCCTTGGAAATTGTTAGAGACGGCAGGTGGTTATCTGTTTGTTTGGTTGATTGGTTATTCCGCATTACTCGGACCCATTGCCGGTATCTTGATTGTTGATTATTTTCTGGTAAGAAAGAGAGAGCTAAATGCCGATGAATTATTTGACCATGAAGGCAGATATGGTGCTTGGAATTGGGCTGGAATGACGGCTTTGATTATTGGTATTGCCCCCAATTTGCCGGGCTTTTTACATGCAGCAGACATCGTTGATGGTGTGCCAGCTGTATTTGATACTTTATACAGTTATGCTTGGTTTGTTGGGTTAGCACTTGCAGGTGTTGTTTATTTGGTTTTGAATAGAAAGTAGTCAAGTATGGTTATAAATTTGATGGAGAAAATATGATGTCGATAATGATTAAAGGTGGCACTGTCGTTACAGCCAGCCAAAGTTACCAAGCTGATGTATATTGCGAAAACGATGTGATTAAGGCCATTGGGAAAGATTTGGAAACGCCTTCTGGGGCTACAGTGATTGATGCCAGTGGTCAATATGTTATGCCAGGTGGTATTGATCCACATACGCACATGCAATTGCCTTTTATGGGTACTGTGGCTTCTGAAGATTTTTACACGGGTACTGCTGCCGGTATAGCCGGCGGCACGACCATGATTATTGATTTTGTAATTCCAAGTCCTCAGCAGAGATTGATGGATGCGTATAAACAATGGCGAGAATGGTCTGAAAAAGCTTGTTCCAGCTACTCCTTTCATGTGGCAGTTACATGGTGGGATGACAGTGTCCATCGTGATATGGGAACCCTGGTCCAAGAAGAAGGCGTAAACAGCTTTAAGCATTTTATGGCGTATAAGAATGCCATCATGGCTGACGATGAAATCATGTATAACAGCTTCACCAGAGCATTGGAACTAGGCGCTATGCCTACTTGTCATGCTGAAAACGGCGAGTTGGTTTTTCAGTTACAGAAAAAACTATTGGCTATGGGTATGACTGGACCAGAAGCCCATCCCTTGTCTCGTCCGCCGGCTGCTGAAGGCGAAGCTGCCAATCGAGCCATCCGACTGGCAGAAGTGATTGGTGTACCATTGTATTTAGTTCATGTGTCAACCATTGATGCTTTACAAGAAATCACTCGCGCCAGATCCAGTGGTCAAAGGGTGTATGGTGAAGTACTGGCTGGGCATTTGATGTTGGATGACAGTGTCTATCTGAATCCGGATTTTGATGCAGCCGCTGCTCATGTGATGTCACCACCTTTCAGAAAACCAGAACACCAAGATGCACTTTGGAAAGGCCTGCAATCTGGGAATTTACAAACCACTGCCACCGACCATTGTTGTTTTTGTGCCGAGCAAAAAGCGGCAGGTAAAGATGACTTCAGTAAAATTCCCAATGGCACTGCGGGTATTGAAGATCGCATGACTGTGTTGTGGACCCATGGTGTAGGAACTGGAAAATTAACCCCCCAAGAATTTGTGGCAGTGACTTCAACCAATACAGCAAAAATATTCAACATCCATCCACGCAAAGGCACCATTCAAGTGGGTGCAGATGCTGATATTGTGGTTTGGGACCCAGCAGGTACCAAAACCATTTCTAGAAATACCCATCACCAGAACATTGATTTCAATATATTCGAAGGGATGGAAGTTAAAGGAATTCCATCACACACCATCAGCAATGGTCGTTTGTTGTATGTCAATGGAGATCTACGCACTGAGAAAAACACCGGCACTTATGTGAAACGCAAAGCATTTCCTTCGGCATTTTCTGCGTTGCAAAAACAAGCGGAATTGAATCAACCCAAACCTGTTAAAAGATAAGCAGAAAAGATTAAGGAAGACGTTATGACAGATGAATTTTTACAAGCAGCCATCGATGAAGCCAAGAAAGGCTTGGCAGCTGGAGGCATCCCCATTGGTTCAGTGCTGGTCATTGATGGGAAGATAGTTGGTAGAGGTCATAATCAACGAGTACAAAAGGGCAGTGCAGTTCTGCATGCAGAAATGGACTGTTTAGAAAATGCCGGTAGAATTAAAGCCGCTGATTACAAGCGAGCGACTTTGTATTCAACATTGTCACCATGTGATATGTGCAGTGGGACAGCCTTACTTTATGGCATTCCGAAGGTGATTGTTGGCGAAAATAAAACATTTCAAGGGCCTGAAGATTATGTCCGTTCTAGAGGGGTCGAAGTACAGGTTTTGAATAACCAAGAATGCATTGCAATGATGGAAAATTTTATTGCCGAAAAGCCTGAGCTGTGGAATGAAGATATCGGAGTTTAAGCCCGTTAAGGTTTAGTGATTATCATTCAATCCCAATATTTCATAGAATCAACCACTCTGAGATACGATTCATAACGACTTTCTCTTATTTTGCCATCTTTAACTGCTTGCATGATGGCACATTTGGGTTCATGGATATGTGTACAATTACTGAACTTGCATTGGCCTAAATAATCTTGAAATTCCCGAAAACCGCCTGCAATTTCATGTGGGGTCATAACCCATAACCCATACTCCCAAACGCCTGGAGAATCTATGATATGCGCGTTTAAGGGCCGATCGTAATACATTTGTGTCACACTGGTGGTATGAGCACCTTTACCCGTTTTGTCAGACAGTTTACCTGTTTTCAAGATCACTGACGGCATCATAACTCGAGTTATGGATGATTTTCCAACACCGGATTGGCCAACAATCACAGTCGTTTTGTCTTTTAATAACGGTTTAACTGCACTGATGGTATCTTCCTCTTTTTTGGAAGTTTTAAATACCTGATACCCTAACTGTTCATATTGATTGATGATGTTGATAAAGACTTTAGAATCAATGTCTGATTTGTTAAAAATCAGAATTGGATCGATACCCTCATGTTCAGCGGTTACCAAATAACGATTTAAGATGTCCCTGGTTGGAAAGGGTTTAACTGCCATTACAATCATGATTTGGTCAACATTGGCAGCTATGTGTTGTTTGCGTCCACGGTTGTCAGCACGACAAAAGCTATTAACCCTTTTATGTATTTTTTGTATTACATAGGCAGATTTTGATGTTTCAATTTCAACCACATCGCCACAAATGGGTTTGAGTTTACGCGCAAAGAATGCCTTGATTTGAGTATGATCTTCACTGTTTATTAAACTGGCAGTGGTTTTTTGCGTTGATGTCACTCGATATAAATCTGTCATGCCGACATGGTAACTGAAATGTATGATTAATCCAACAAACTGCTGAACTACAAGGTAAAATATCCACTTCAAACAAGGAAATCAGCAATGAGCAAAGAAACTAATTTAATTTGGATCGATTTAGAAATGACTGGTCTTAATCCCAGTAAAGATCACATCATAGAAATTGCAACGATTGTTACCAATCAAGAATTAGAAACCATTGCCGAAGGACCATGTATAGCCATTCATCAAAGTGAAAAAATATTGAATGGTATGGATGATTGGAATACTGAGCATCATACAAACTCTGGGTTATGGGACCGGGTAGTGGCTTCAGAAATTTCTGCCAGAGAAGCCGAACAATTAACCATTGATTTTTTAGCTGATCATGTAGATATTCATACATCACCCATGTGTGGCAATAGCATTTGCCAAGATCGCAGGTTTTTAGCTAAATGGATGCCAAAATTAGAAAACTATTTTCATTACAGACAAATTGATGTCAGTTCGATCAAGGAATTAATCAGGCGCTGGAATCCTCAATTATTGGATGGGTTCAGTAAGTCAGGGCAACATTTGGCTTTGGCAGATGTTGAGGAATCAATCAAAGAGCTACAATATTACCGACAATTTATGGGAGAAATCTCAGGCCAAAAAAAACCACCAGAATTTTTCTGATGGTTTCGATGTGCATGAATTAAACTGTTTATTTAGGGCAAATGATTGCTCAATACATCTTTCAGGGCTTTTTCAGTCACAGGCTTGACTAAATATTCTTTAGCACCTTGCCTTAAACCCCAAACTCGATCAGTTTCTAGTTTTTTAGTGGTAACAATGATAATGGGGATGTGCGCAGTTCGCTCATCTTTGCTGATTTTTCTGGTTGCTTGAAAGCCATTTAAATCTGGCATAACAACGTCCATCAAAATCAGG
>JBPOFV010000109.1:0-6691 GCA_051252335.1 Marinicella sp.
GTCATCATGACTTGAATTTTTGGCTTATAACATGACAGCCTCAAAGTCATCAGCAAAAATCAAATCGCTTTGTTCGTCAAACCCAAGATCAAAAGGTCCATTGGTGTTTGAGATGTTTGACCAATCCCAACCACGTGCTTCATTATCGATGTCATTCAATGTGGTTGAAGTAGCCAGGTCATCACAAAAATCGATGGCAGGAGAGGTGGCCACATCTAAATGAAAGTCACCATTGTTCCGGTCAACAAAATCTGGATCGTCTACCACAAGGCCAAAACCTCCTGGTATAGAAGCTATTTCATTAGCCATGACACAGTCAAATTCAACTGTACCGGGAGATGATTCAGTATAAACAGTTAAGCCATTGCTTTCATGAATGATTGAAGAACCTACTGACAGGGTACCTGATGATACTGCTCGAAGAGTACTTGATAATGCATTGTTGTCAGCTATGGTTGTGAATGCAATATTCACATCCCCCCCTGATTCTAACATGACAACGTAATCGTCGTTGAATTCGGTTCCAGATCCATCATCGCCATTGTCTGTTAATAAACTGGACTCAAGGTTTAAGGTTGAACCAGCGCCTGCCACATAAAAGGCAACTGCAAAATCTGATCTATTACTTTGAATGTGGCTGTGATTCACATTGGCAACACCACCTGAGCCAACACGAATTCCGCCAGCTGTGTTTCCAGCTTGGTTAAACTCAATGCGATTACATGAACCTGGTGACCAACATGTGATGTTGCTGCCAAAAAAACTGGTGAACACTGTGCTGAGGTTAATTTCTGCATCATCTTGGACTGAAATACCACCGCCTCGATAAGCGGTATTAGAGCTCACCCAGCCATTAGATAAATAGCCGGCTGAATCAGTGTCTGCCACAAAAACACCGCCGCCATGGCCGGATAAATTGTCATCACTGTCGGCCGTGTTGCCAAAGACTAAAACTGGGTTTTCATTATCACCTGAACAACCAAAAAAACAAAACTGGCTGCCATACAAACCCACAGTAGCACCCGTAATAGCGGCTACGCCACCACCATTAACAGCGGCTTGATTGAGTAATACGCCTCTAACATCAAATGGATCACTTATTGACGGTGTTGAGGTGCCTGTATAAACTGAAACAGAGCAACCATTGGTAGCTAGGATGCCGCCGCCATTACCTTCTGTGGCATCTGTGGCAGTGTTCCCGAGAATCCCAAACCGATCAGTTGCTGGTACATTGTAATCCACAACTACCGAGGTCTCATCACCCGTACAAAATAAGCCACCACCTTGTTCTGCAGTATTTCCTAGCAACATTAAATTTCGGGCATATACATCGGTATTCCCACCACCAATTCCAATACCACCGCCCAGCTGGCCTTCATTTCCATCAATCCACATATGAGTTAAGTTCAATTGGAGGTTGTCTGAAAATGTTGAAATTCCACCGGAAATCAACAAGAAGTTATTGATGCCACCGGTCAATCTTAAATTGGTTAAATTGACGGTATCTCTGGTGTCATCGTCACCCACGATTGTCACCACCGGATTGTCTACAGGAAAATCAGGTTGAATGATGGTGTCAACACCTTGGTTGTCAAATGTGACTATATCTGCAATGGCATCTGCACAGCTGGCATAACCACCTTTGATGGAAACGTCTCGGTCATCAATTGATAAATTTTCAGGATAGGTACCAACCACCACTCTAATTTCGTCATAAAGCATCGGGTCATCAATGGCATCTTGAATGACAGTTGAGCCTACTCTGAATTCACAATCATTCTGATCAGCTCCGCTGTTAGCTACTGTGGTAAAAGTTGGACCGCCATTGATAACAGGGTTTTGTTGCTGTTGTTGTTCAATTTGGAATTGTGTTGATGGTTCTATTGTATTTGCGATACTGGATACTGAAATGCATAGTAATGCACTTGCTATAATATTCTTTTTCATAAGTCACCTCGTTTTGCTTAATCCGTAATACATGATTTTTTTGATGTTAAACTTTCCATACTTTGGCCTCCTATTTTACAAATTCAAAATATATTTATTTAAATAAATCCGTGACGCAATTCTCAATTGGAAGGATTAATCAGGCTAAAAGTGTAAACATTTGTGAATCTCTTGAACAAATTAGCTTGATTCTGTGGAAAATTTTTAAGGTTCTGTCGGTTTTTCCAATATTCGTCAGTTTCATTTCCTTGCAGTCTAAGCAGGGTTTTTGTATGATTCACTCATCATATAAAGGATCGCCTAAGAAACTGTGTCTTCGTTTGAGTTAAGAATCATAATCGCTGTAATTGGCTTATTGGTGTTGGCCTTGATGTATTATTTCGGCACCAGAAAACCAACCCACACTCGATCAGATATAAAGGAAGATGACTTATTCCAAATTGAGCCTGAAATTCACAATGAAGAAGCCATCGACAGTGCCGAACCAGGTGTAATCACTTCGTCCAGAAAAATAATCACTTTGTTTTTGCATGCCAAAGATGGTTTGCAGTTTGATTGGCATCAGATTAAAGATGCTTCAGCCAAAGCGGGACTGGAATACGGTGAAGACCATTTATTTTATCGATACCGTCGCATTGGATCTGAGAAAAAGGCTTTGTTTCTGGTTGCCAATATGTTGAAACCAGGGGTATTTGATCCTGATTTGAGAACCACTGGTTTGGTGTTTATCATGACACTGCCGGGTGAAATGAACGCATTGGATTTATGGGACACCATGTTTCCAGTAGCCAAACGCATGGAAGAACTTCTGGATGGTTCGCTTACTGATGAAAATCACAGTGCCTTTTCGCGACAGAGAATTGCATCGATGCGAGAAGAAATGAGGACCTTCGAAAGCACTGATTTATGAGCCCCATAACATGACTGTTAAGCTCACACATCCAGAGTTTGAGCGACTCAAAAAACAGCTCAATGAGCACGCTTACCATTACTATGTACTGGATGAGCCGCAAATCGCGGATGCAGAATATGATCACCTGTATCAACAATTAATCTTCAATGAAAAATTAAACCCATCTTGGGTGACTGCAGATTCGCCCAGTCAACGTGTGGCCGATCAACCCTTGTCAAAATTTCAACAAATTCAACATGCTTTACCCATGTTGTCGTTAGGTAATGTATTCTCATCAGATGAGTTAAGTGAATTTGTTCAACGCATCAAAAACCTTTTACAAAAGTCAAACCAATCTTGCGCTGTTGTTGAGTTCTCAGCAGAGCCAAAACTAGACGGATTGGCTGTCAGTATTCAGTATGAAAAAGGCCAATTGGTTCAAGCGGCGACTCGAGGAGATGGCACCACTGGGGAAGACATTACCGCCAACATCAAAACCATTCAGTCCATACCCTTGGTTTTGCGAGGTGAGCAACTCCCAGAAGTATTTGAAGTTCGAGGTGAAGTGGTGATGCCTCGTGATGGTTTTGATCAATACAATCAATGGGCTTTGGCCCATGATGAAAAAGTATTTGCCAATCCTCGTAATGCAGCTGCAGGATCTTTGCGCCAATTAGACCCGCAGAAAACAGCCCGCAGACCCTTGGCTTTTTATGCTTATTCGGTTGGTGTGGTAGAACCTGCTCATCAGTTTCAAACACACAGTGAGGTATTGGATTGGGTGAAAGCACTTGGTTTGCCAGTCAATCAATTAAACCAAGTGGTTTCAGATACACAAGGGTGTGCTGATTTTTATCAAAGTATCGGTGCACAAAGAGCACGCTTGAATTTTGATATCGATGGGGTGGTTTATAAAGTCAATGATTTAAATTGGCAACAAATTCTTGGTTTTGTGACCAAAGCGCCTCGATGGGCTACAGCACATAAATTCCCAGCTGAAGAAGCCACTACATTGATTGAGAATATTGATGTACAGGTTGGCAGGACAGGGAGCATTACGCCTGTGGCTCGATTGAAGCCAGTGAATGTAGGAGGCGTCACAGTGACCAATGCCACCTTACACAATGAAGATGAAATAAGGCGCAAAGATGTGCGCGTAGGTGACACTGTATTTGTGCGCAGGGCTGGTGATGTGATTCCAGAAGTGGTGAAAGTGGTGATGGCTAAAAGACCACGAGATTCGCAAGCTTTCATCATGCCTACAACCTGTCCAGTATGTCACAGCGAGTTAAGCAAATTGGAGGATGAGGCGGTGCTTCGTTGTCCTGCTGGCTTAAGCTGTGATGCTCAATTAAAAGAGGGTATCAAGCATTTTGCATCCAGAAAGGGAATGGACATTGAAGGACTTGGGGATAAATTGGTTGAACAATTGGTTGATGCTGGGTTAATCCATACACCAGCTGATTTATTTCAACTTAAAGAGGCACAAGTATCGGGTTTAGAAAGGATGGCACAAAAATCGGCTCAAAACTTATTGTCTGGCTTAGAACAAGCCAAAAACACCACGTTGGCACGCTTTATTTATTCTTTGGGTATACGTGAAGTGGGTGAATCCACTGCCATGACTCTGGCCACTCATTTGTACCACATGAATGACATCATTAGCGCTGATCATGAGACTTTAATTGCATTGCCTGATGTGGGTGATGTGGTGGCGCAAAGGATTCTCACTTATTTCAAAAATGACCGCAATCTCCAAGTGATTCAGGCATTGATTGATGCAGGTGTTACATGGCCTGCCATTGAAAAAAAATCAGCCGCTCAATTGCCTTTATTGGGTCAGACTGTGGTCTTAACCGGTTCGTTACAACAAATGACACGTGCAGTAGCTAAACAAAAATTAATTGACCTGGGGGCCAAAGTAACCGGTTCAGTATCTGCCAAAACCGATCTATTGATTGCGGGCGAAAAAGCAGGTTCAAAATTGGCCAAAGCGGAACAACTCAATATAAAAGTGGTTGATGAAGCTTGGTTAATGGCTCAATAAGTTATTCAAATGAACCATAGAACAAAGTGTCAACATAAACGCCATTGTCACATAATAAATTATTGGTTTCGCTGGTGAAATAGATGTTGTTGTGTGTGATGTTATAAGCGAAATGACTCAACCCTATGAATTGATTGTTGCTGCTTCTGAGGGCAAAGGGTTCTGTATCTAATGGTGCTTCGCCGTTGGGTTGCTCACAGTTTCTCATGTCGCTGTTGACGATGATGACTTGGTTTTCAATGTCGATTTCTATGTCATTAAATAATTGATAGGCATAGCCATCTAAAATTGGCGTCGGATTATTGGCCCATGCGGGACTCGCTGTGATGTGATAAATGCTGATGCAAGCGCCAATCTTGAAGCTGTTTTTTAGCTTTGATTTTAAAGTTTTCATGGTTCTCATTTTTGGTTGACTGAGAACAATGATAGCAATTGATTCGTTTAAAAATCAGAAAGCATAAGTTAATTTTACGTAGCACTGACAGTGCTTCAGTGTAGGGAAAACTAAAAGCCAGTGCCTAGGCGCAAATAGAATCTGGCTTCACCGTCATGACTGTATCCAGTGCCAAGGAACATCACGGTGTCTTGTACATCAAATGAAATCCCTGCTGATAAGCCATAAATCATGTCTTCGATGTTGATGTTTCTTTGCCAGACATTACCCCAGTGGGTTTTGATGGTTAGATCTGGAATACCAATGATGGGTAGGTCGATAGAAGACAATGGAGAGAACCAGCCCAGTTCCAGCAGAAAGGCATTTAATCCGAGTAAAGAATGAGTGGGGTAGCCGGCAAAATCATTCACGCCTCCATAGGCTTTAAAAAATTCCTGACTACCAACCAAATCTGTAAAGTCAAATTTAACTCTTAAGTGAGCTGCCGACTTTTCGAAAAAAGGAAAGCGTTTGAAACCATCAAAACTGATGTATTGAACCCGATCAAAAATACCAGCCTCGGTCTCAATGTTGTAACCCGTTCTGGCACCAATGGCTTTTTCCAAGGTGTCATATCCAAAATTTATTTGCAGACCTACCGTGCCGTTAATGGCTGTTTCAAAGTCCACATCATTGATCACAGGAACTATGCTTTCATCTTTGTACCACAAACCGGCTCTTAATTCGCTGTTGATACTTGGGTTGTATCCGACGTTTAATCCAAAGCCAAATTCTTTGTGGTCGTATTCACCCGTTGCATCGATCCCTTGATAAAAGCGACGGGTGTCTTTGTTGGTGTCAATGTTGGCCGTGGCAAAAAATTTATTTTCGAAATCCAGAGGTTGGTACAGTTCTGATTGCCAGCCAAGCGTGGCCCCTATACTTAAATCATTAACCCAGCGTCCGCCTTTGGTGTTGATGTTATATCTGTGGTGCCTAACCAGCAGTGAAATTCGGGTGTTTGAATCAAAATCATCTTCAACTTTTAAACCAAATTTCAGATAATCAGGCCCCCATCTTTTTTCCTGGACTTTGAAAACAATACCTTTGTTGCCGTCATTTTCAGAATCGACGTGATAAGTCATAACCTGAATGTCTTCTTCTTTTGATACCACTTGGTCGACAAAGTTTTGTACCACTTTGGCTTTAAATTCTTCTCCAATTAAGGCTTCAGCTCGATTCATCAAACGTGCTGTTGAGGTTCTTTTATTACCAATAAACTGGACAAAGCTGATGCGACTGGGAATATCGCGTGGCAGAAAATTACGACTTTCTAAGTGCGTGATGAATTGATTTTCTGGTAAGGATAATGTCATCAATTCTTGTGACATGCTGTAGGTTGATAAGTAACCGTCATTAATCATGTCAGCAG
>JBPOFV010000110.1:0-6664 GCA_051252335.1 Marinicella sp.
CGATATAGCTGATCATCAAGGTGTCATTACCTTGTTGGATGCTTAAGTTATCATCATGTTGGGCATCGAGCAGCCAGGTTTGGAAATGCGCCTTTTCTTTGCTGTTGAAATTTTCGATGAACACTTGGGCTTGTTCTGTGGTCCATATGATCAGTCCGTCATTATTGACTGCAGCCATATGTTGACCTGTAGAGTCTAAAGCCATCTTGGCGCTGCTGTTCTGTCTGGCGTTGTTGATGTGAACTTTGACTCTGGCCAGTAATTCTTCGTGGTTCAGGGGTTTGACCAAGTAGTCGACAGCGCCGGCGGCAAGGCCTTTTACAATGTGGCTGGTTTCACTTAAGCCGGTCATGAAGATAACCGGTAGATTAGGTTGTTTTTGTTTGATCTGCTGACAAGTTTCAAAACCATCCATTTGTGGCATGATGGCATCTAACAGCACCAAACTTGGGTGCGTTTTACTTAAGATTTCCAAGGCTCGATGACCACTGTCTGCGACCAATACAGTGTAATGTTGAGCACTTAAGGCTTGGTTCAATAAATTGAGGCTGTCTGGGTTGTCATCAACGGCTAATATGATGTGATTATTGGTCATGATTCAGCCTTTTTTTAAACAAAGAAACATTCATGTGCTTCAGTGGTGTTAATAACTGTTGCATTTGTTCTGCAGAAATAATTTGATCAGTAAACAATTTTTTCAGGTAGTTGTCTATACCATTGATGTGACCAATGTCCGCCATATTCAGTAGGGCAGTTCGATGTTGTGACTCAAGTTCAATGATGAACTTGGTGTCATTTTCGGTCTGAGTGACTTCAGTGGCAGCATGGTTGTCCCAACCTAATTCCAATAACTGATTTAAGTGATGAAGTAAGTTGTTAATCTTAACTGGTTTGGTTATATAGGCGTCATGTGCCAGTTGGTTTTTTTCAAGATCACGAGGATTGGCTGAAAGCATCAGAATCTTGGTATCTGGGTGGTTACTACTGATCCACTCTGCCATTTGCCAACCGTTTAATCCGGGCATGGCAACATCTACAATTGCCAATGAAAAAGTATGTTGTGAAAACTGTTGTTGTGCAACTTCGGCATTTTCAGCTGTTGATAAATTGAATTCATAAGGCTGCAATATGTGTTCAAGCAAATCACGATGACTGGCTTCATCATCAATCACGATGATATGGATGGCGCTGTTATTTTGGGTGCTGTAATCTGAATGGTCAATGATTTGACTGCTCGTTTGTGAACTGTGGCTGTTGGTGGGCAACATCAGTTTAACAGTAAATTCACTGCCTTGATCCAGGGTGCTTTTTACGGATAATTCGCCACCGAGTAAATTGACCAGTAATTGAGTGATAGGCAGTCCTAAACCGGTGCCTTTTACCGGGCGATTGGCATGTTCAATCCGTTCAAAAGGTTCAAAAACCCGTTTGAGATCAGTGCTGGCAATGCCACAACCAGTGTCTTTGATGGTAAAAGTGGCCACTTGATTGCGGTAAGTGATCTGGAATTCAACTTGACCTTGGGAGGTGAATTTAAGCGCGTTGGATAACAGATTGATCAATATTTGTTGTAGGCGTTTGTGATCAGTTTTAACTGTTTTGGGCAGTTTAGAGTCAATTTGGCTGATGAATTTCAGGCCTTTTTGTTCTGCTTGATGTTTGAACATTAAATTGATCTGTTCCACCAAATCATTAAGATTGGCCCAATCCATGTGCACTTTTAGTTTCCCTGATTCCATGGCAGAAAATTCTAAAATACCCTCAATCAAATGTGCCAAGTGTTCACAGTTGTGTCGCATCAAGGTATATTTTTCTTTCAATGGATCAGAACACTCAGCCTGGTTTTCAAGTAATTGAGCATAACCCATCACCACGTTGAGTGGAGTGCGTAGTTCATGCGAGATGCCAGATAAATAGCGGTTTTTAGCCAGGTTTGCTGCTTCAGCATCTGTTTTGGCTTCATCCAGTTTGAATTGTTTTTTTTGTTGATTTTCAAGCTTTTGATTCAGTGATATCAAATCATTTGTGGATTGGTTTAACTTTTTATATAACAAGATAACAGCAATGACTAAAAAGGCAAAAGTCATTAAAAACAGGAAGATTAAGGTTGAAGGCAGCAACATCCGCATATATTAGCATTATCATTGAAGCTAAGGAATGGTTTGGCAGCCATGATGTAAAACTATTTAGGATTCAATGCTTTAATCGCCATTTAATCAATTGTTAAACACTGATTCATTCAATTAACATTGATTTTTACTATGTTATAATCTGTTTTTTTTACAGCAAACTCGTTAGGAGAGATTTAATGAAAAAGACATTGCTTGGTTTAACCATGTCTTGCATCGCAGGTGCGGCATTGGCAAACGATTATGATGATCGCTGGATGTTATCACCCAGTTTGATTTTTAATGCGACTGATGGTGCTAAAAACCTGGAGTCAGATTTTGGTTTTGGTTTGGGTTTAGGTAAATTTATCAATGAGAAATGGTCTGTGGATTTTGAATTAGATTCTGCTAATTTTGATGCAGAAGATACAGGCGGATCTGTGACCCAAACTGGCTTAGGTTTGATGGCCAGATATCATTTCAGTGATGGTTCAAGCTTACGTCCGTTCTTAGGTGTGGGCGCAGGCTATTTAGATCACAATGGCAGCGGTGCAGCACGAGGTGTTGATTCATCTGACATGATGTTGAATTTGAGTGCTGGTATTCGTAAGAACATGACTGATCGTGTGGGTTTTATTTCAGAAATCAAATACCGTTTGGACACCGATGATTACGTTGGTACCAACAGCAGTTATGATGATTATTTATTTAGCATGGGTCTGAATATTGCCTTAGGTGCAGCTAAATCGGCACCAGAAGCACCACAAATAGTGGAGCCTGCACCGCAGTTAGATTCAGATGGTGATGGTGTCAGTGACCAAGCTGATCGTTGTCCAGATACTCCAGCTGGTTTAGCCGTAGACCAGTATGGCTGTCATGATAATGACCATGATAATGATGGTGTCATGAACATGAATGACAAATGTCCTGATTCAAAACCAGGTGCAGTGGTAGATGCTGACGGTTGTGAAGTACAGGTGGTGATCGAATTACAAGGTGTCTACTTCGATACTGATAAAGCCACGCTGAAACCTGAGTCAATTGTTATCCTTGACGCGGCTGTCGCAACTTTGGGTGAGCACGGTACCATTGCAGTAGAAGTGGGTGGTCATACTGATTCAACCGCATCTGAAAGCTACAATCAAGATTTATCGGAGCGTCGTGCTAAAGTGGTATATGACTACTTGGTTGAGCATGGAATCGCTGCTGATCGTATGACTTGGAAAGGGTTTGGTGAGTTAAGCCCAATCGCTTCTAATGATACTGAAGAAGGTAAAGCCAAAAACAGAAGAACTGAATTGGTTATCCAAGACTGATTCAATTTTCAGTTGAATAAAAAAAGCCCGAATTATTCGGGCTTTTTTTTGCGCCAGATTCTGGGTTTAAGTTGTCGCAAACTACTGATGGTTAACTCTGGGAAAGTGGTCATGTTGATAAGACCGCTGGTTTGGGTGTCAAATAATTGAATGCCAAGTTGTTGATATCTGGACTGGACAGCGTTTGTAGGGTGACCAAAAGGGTTGTATTGACCTGATGAATTGATGGCTACTTTAGGGTTGATTGCTTGTAGGAATTCTGTGGTGGATGATGTGTTACTGCCATGATGTGGAACCAATAATACATCAGATTGTATGATTTCAGGTGTCATTTTTGATAAGCGGTATTCGACTGGACTTTCAATATCCCCGGTTAACAGTAAACGCGTTTCAAGGGCTTCAATTTGAAGTACACAAGAACTGTTGTTTTTTAAGTAAGGCGTTAAATTGTTAGGGCTGAGTAGGGTGAATTTTACTTGGTCCCAATTCCATTGAGTTCCTGCAACGCAAGGTTGGTGTGATTCTGCTGTCCCCAATATTTGTTTGATGGGTATTTGAGCCTGTAATTCTTCAGCTGCACCAGAATGGTCATTGTCTTGATGTGATAATACCAAGGTATCAATGGCTTTGATCTGTTGTTGTTGCAGAAAGGGTAATATGACCGCATCAGCCATATTAAATCCACTGTCATAAGCAGCACCCACATCATAGAGTAAAGTGTGGTTTTGTGTTTGCAACAGTATGGACAGTCCCTGTCCAACATCCAAAAATTGAGCTTTGAATTGGCCTTCAGGTATCTTATCTATGGGTGAATACAGCCCCAATACTATCAACGGAATACCTAAAATTCTATGCGGTATGGCACGCGGTAGAACCAACAAAATAGCTGCCAAAATCAAAACCACATATTGCCATCCATGTTGAATAGATAAACTTAACGACCAAGTTGAAAATTGATTGAACCAACTAAGTATTTGGATTGAAAACTGGCTGACCCAGTTGATGCTGTTGACTAACAAACCTGGAAATGTCCCCCACAGGCTACCGATTAAAATCAACATCAATATCAAAGGAATTAAAATGAATGTCATGATAGGGATCATGATGAGATTAACCACAGGAGCCATTAAATTCACTCGGGAAAAGAGGGCGAGGCTGAGCGGCATCATGCCTAACAACAGGGTCCATTGCATGCTGATGAAATTGATGAGTGAATGTGTGTGTTTAGGCGTGCCATTGAATGCTAATATCAAAACCGCAACTGCGGTAAAAGACAACCAAAAGCCACCATCCAATACATTCAATGGATCAACCAAGAGCACCAAAAACAAACTGACTGACCAAACGTCCCAAGCATAATTTGAGCGGCGGCCTAATTTGTATAAGCCATAGACCAACAACATAATCAAAGCACGTAAGGTGGAAACGGCTAAACCTGCCAAACAGGCATACAAAGCAGCCAACAGTAATCCGGAAATGATTTGAAACACAGGTTTAGGGTACCTGAGTTGTGAATAAAGTTTGAAAAGCATTCCGCCCATTAACCAGCCCAGGTAGGCAACCATGCCTACATGCAGCCCAGATATAGCAATTAAATGGGCTGTGCCGGTATTTTGAAACATGGTTTTATCTTGATGTTCAAAATGGGACTTATCGCCAATTGATAATGCATGAATCATGGCATTGGCCTTGGGGTGTTGAAAATGTTGATTGATCAGTTGTGAGAGTGACGATCGCCACTGGTTAATCAATGATTTGAAGTCGAAGCTTCTGTGTGAATCTGCTTGTACACTTTTGATGTTTCCAATACCATCTATTCCATTACGAAACAGCCATTTTTCACGATCAAATCCGATCCCATTCACAGCACCATGTGGTGGTTTTAAATTGGCATTGAGTTGATAAATATGCCCGGTTTTGTATATGGTTAAATCATCTGTGGATTGTGCGTATTGGCTGAGCAATAGTTTACGCCCAGATGCCAAGTCCGTGCCTATGAAGCTGGTTTTTTGCTGGGTCATCTTAGGTAGGCTGTCTATGCGAATGGTCAAATCCTGATTGCTGGGAGTTTGTAGTTGATCTTGCAATTGCATGTAGCAGAAACTAAGCGCATAAAGAATACCTGCCAGGAAAAAAGCAGAGGGCTTTAAAACATTGAATCTGGTACAAAGTAGCAGAACGATGAGCCAAACAATCATGAGGATCGTCAAGAGGGTCATATTGACTTCTGGAAGCCACAGTATTTGCATCGCACCGAATAAAAATAAGAGGGCGCGAAAGGGTGTAAATTTTATGCTGATTTGATTAAAACTCCTTGTTTTAATAAGTATTTAGTTTGCATTAAATTGGCTACTTTTTGGTCATGTGTAACCAAAACCAAAGCGGTATTATATTGTTGTTTTAACTCAATAAATAAATCCATCACTGCACTGGCTGTGCTTTCATCCAAGTTACCGGTTGGCTCATCTGCCAAAATACATGTTGGTGCTGTCACCATGGCACGGGCTATGGCGGCACGTTGCCGTTCACCACCCGATAATTGGGCCGGACGATGAGTGAGTCGATTGGACAATCCAACTTGTTTTAGTATGTTTTCTGCTTTGGCTTTGGCTTCAGGTTTTGCCATCTTGCCAATCAACAGTGGCATCATGACATTTTCAAGCGCTGAGAATTCAGGTAACAGATGATGAAATTGATAAACAAAACCTAAATGTTGGTTTCTAATTTGTCCCCGTTGCCTGTTATTCATGGCAGATAGCGATTGGCCTTGAATTTTAATTTCGCCTTCGTTGGCAGTATCTAAGCCGCCTAATAAATGTAAAAGTGTGCTTTTCCCAGAACCAGATGCACCCATGATAGCGATGGTTTCACCTGCATCAACTGCCAGATTCAACTGCTCAAAAATTTGAATTTTGCGTTGGCCGTCAGTAAAGAATTTAGCCAGATTTTCACAACTCAAAACGGCTTGATTATTCATATCGTAATGCCTCTGCTGGTTCTACTCGAGAAGCTCGCCAAGCTGGGTAAATGGTGGCTAATATAGATAATCCAAAGGCAATGCCTACAATAGTCAGAACATCTGAGGTATGTAAGTCGGCTGAAATCTCTGTGATGTAATAAACTTCTTTGGATAAAAATTCCGTGTTAAACCAAGATTCAAGTGTTTGAATGATGCTGTTTATGTTAAGGGCAACTATGATGCCCAGGGCCGTTCCAATGGATGTTCCAATTAATCCAATC